>JBEAPM010000478.1:0-5186 GCA_041164445.1 Cyanobacteriota bacterium | reverse complement strand
CTTAAGTAATCCACTAATGTCGGTTCAGAATCGGCCATAGAACCGAACAGAAAATTACAATAAAATCCCAATTCCTCCAGTAAATCTATTTCCCCCACAAAAATCCAGGAGACCCAGGCTGAAAAGCGATCGTTTAAAACCTGATCTAAAAACTCCTCGAAAGGTTCTTCCGTCTCCTCAGGCAAATCCCTCAGCAACACAATAATATTAATATCTCGCCATTGAATATCTGGAAAAAACGCAAATTCAGAAGGATCCTCCTGCTGGAAAAGCAGAGCACTCCGGTGCAACATCAAATAACTATTGAGAAGCAGTCTGTCTGTAGAAGAGAGAGTCATACCCTGCCACCGCTCGGATTGAGTGAATACTAATTCAAAATTTTGCCCTAGGGCACGTCATCAATTCAGTCCAGAACCCTTACGGTACCGACATTAACCGTGCCTGCTCCCGTTTTGCAGCTAGCATCCGACCTGACAGGATGGGCTGGGAACGGGTATGCTTAGTCTGAAAGTCCTAGTGTACCGGAAAGTCTAAACCACTCAACCACTCAAATAGGATTGCGGTAATGGTTCACTAACTCTGTTCATCCTTTACACTTAGATCACGCGATGTGCAACTATTCTCAGATCCCCGGTTTCTGGGGACATAGCATCAAGAGATTGGACTTCGTTCTACGAAAAACCGGGGATCTTGGCACTTAAGTTGCACACGCCGTTAGATCGGTTCTCTCTAGATAGATCTTTACGTTTCCTTTCTGTCCAGCACTGGGGTTTATTTATCTCTGGGGTATAGTGTCTGATGGATCAAGCAATCATTCAAAATTTGACTCAACTCCTCCTGGAGGATACCAAACTACGGGAAGAGTCCATGGAAACCGTTGTGCTTGCTCCGGGAGAAGTTCTCTTTCGCCGGGGTGATCTGGGGGATACCTTGTACCTCCTCGAAACGGGAGAAATGCGGATTTTTACCTATGATCCCCAGGGACAAGAAATCACTATTAATCATGTGGGTTCAGGAGCGTGCTTGGGCGAATTGGCTTTAATTGACGATCGGACTCGCTCTGCCAGTGCAGTGGCTCTGGTGCCCAGCCAATTACAGCGCATCTCCCGAGAAGCTTTTCTCAAAGCTGTAGAGCAATCCCAACCCCTCAACCTTTGTTTGCTGAAGCTCTTGTCGGATCGAGTGCGCTATATGACGGAATATGTAGAGCGGTTAGGGTTATGGGCCCGCTTAATTGCCAACGAAGATTATGCCGCCATTTCCGCCAGCCTTTCGGAGATTGATCTCAACGGCGATTCCCTCTTAACCGCAGTGGCGGATTCGATTCGCATTATGATCAGAGCCATTCGGGAACGGGAAGACACCCTCAAGGAACGCTTACAACAGCTCAGCATTGAGATCGATCAAGACAGTCTGGAACGAGAGGTGGGAGAAATCACCGATACGGACTATTTTCAAGACCTGCTGGAAAAATCCCGTCGTCGCCGTCAATCCCGTCATTCCGATTCGTGACGTTAACCCGGTAGTTGACTCAGCAGTTGCTGAATAAGCCCCACTCCCAAAATCAAAACGATCGCTCCCATGCCTAATAGACTCAGGGGCTTGAGGGTTCCCTGAGTGCGTCGGAGCAGGGATTCCAATTCTTGATCGTAGTACTCAGCCACTTTAGCCAACATTTCTTCTAAACTACCGGACTCTTCCCCGGTACGTACATATTGCCGGAGTAAGGGGGGAACCTGGTTTCCCAAGGCTTGGCTGAGGGGCAGACCACGACTCACCGCAGCCGCTGCGTGGTGAAGGGTTTCTTGTAATTGCCCTGGAGGTAAATGTTGGCACAGGAGATCTAAGGCCGCCAGTAAGGAGAGGCCGCAACGCAGGGGGAGGGCTAACTCCGTTAAATTCAGGGTGAATTGAATTTCGTCATAGCGCTTTACAACAGGAAGTTGTTGCCGGAGAGTTTCCAATTGCGGCGAGAGTAGAGTGGCAGTGACGGCTCCTAACCCCAAGAACAACAGCAAAAAACTGACTTCCAAAGGCAAACGCAAGAGGGTCGTCCCCCCAACGATCGTTCCGGCCAAAAAACTGAGGAGTGATTGTAAAACCGAACGTCGATAGCGATCGCGGCGGTGATCAGCCCACGCTCGGTGAGCAAGTTGCCGACACATCTCAGCCAATGCGCCACTGCGTTCGGCGGTGTGCAAAAGAGTCCGATCCCAGCGCTTCAACGGCGGGGAGCCCCCCTGCTCTAGGGCCGTCGTAAAATCTAATCCCTGATCTAAACTTTGGGAAACCCGTTGCCAATAGGAACGCTCCCAAAACATGACCCCCTTAGAGACTAGGGGCAAGGCCCTGGACAAGGGAATTCCTGCATCCAGCAGCGTCCCCAGTTGTCCAAAAAATTCCGCCTGTCGCCGAGGCGTAGTCAGAAGCTGCCTGATCATCTGGTGTACCCAACGTGTTTTCTTCCCGCATAACTTGTTCTAGAGAGTCATCTCCTTTGATTCCTTCACTTCTGCAGACATTGCACCACGGTTGCCCCGCCCGTCAAAAAACCATTTTTCCGTGTTCGATGATTGGAGGGCTTTAAGCTGCTATCTCTATTTCGAAAATTCTAGCGGTAAATTTTTAGACAAAAAACGGGAGAATGGAACCCGAAGCTTCTCCCGCCTTAAGTTGTGAGGTTATACTGCTTATGCCGCGTAGGGAATCGTGAGCTTATGCAACTGCTGCACCAGCAAGCTGAGGAACAAGCCCACATCCGTAACCACCCCGATCGATTCGACGGAGCCCCGATCGGCTAATTTCGTCACTACTGCGGGGTTAATGTCCACACAGACCATCTTCACGCCTGCCGGAGTCATGTTGCCCACCCCAATGGAGTGGAGCATGGAGGACAGCATCAGGATTAAGTCGGCATCCTTCATTAACCGGGCATAATCCTGCTGGGCTTCGATCAAGTTCATGATGGTGTCGGGCAGGGGACCATCATCGCGGATGGAACCGGCCAAGGAGAAGGGCACATTATGCTTGACGCATTCGTAAAAGACTCCACTCGGAATCACACCCTCCTCTACGGTCTTGGTAATGCTGCCGTGGCGACGCACGGTGTTAATGGCCCGGAGATGGTGGCGATGCCCTCCCCTTACCGGAGCCCCATGCTTCATATCAACCCCGAGAGATGTTCCCAGAAGTGCTTGTTCAATATCGTGAACCGCGATCGCATTGCCCCCCAAGAGTGCTTGGACATAGCCTTCCCGGATTAGTTGGGCAAGATGATCGCCTCCGCCAGTGTGGATGACAACAGGCCCGGCAACAACGACCACCTTGCCGTTTTGATCCCGTAAGCGGCGCAGTTCCCAGGCAATTTTTTCCACCACCAGTTCCACTTTCCGCTCGCTGGATACTCCGGAAGCCATGAAGCTAAATTCTTCTGTTTTAGCCCGTTCTCGATCCTCGATTTTACGCGCAGAACGAATCCCTAAACTGCCGATCGCTACGGATTCCCCCACTTTGAGATCCCGCAACAGTTTGCACTGGGCCACAAAGCCATCGGGGGTCTCCCGAACGGCGATCGCCCCATCCATGCGCTGATTGTCTACCCGAACCCAGTTCCCCTTGACGCGGATATCCGTGGGGTAAATGGTGGTGACATAAAACTCATCGGGGGCTACACCATCCTGCACGACGGGGACGAGTTCAGCATCGGCAATATCCTCCGGCAAATCGATCGCCCCGAGGTCGATCAACTGCCCCATAATTTCGTTAAAAATGGTGCGAGATGGGGCCGAAACACGAACACTGGCCCTAGAGGTACTTTGGCGCTGGGTGCCCAGGTCAAACTTGAGGACTTGGAAACTTCCCCCGCCTTCGACAATGAGATCTAAGGCACGGTTAATTAAGCCAGAGTCCAGTAAATGGCCTTCTAGTTGAATGGTGCGGCTTTGTACCATGGCTCCCGCATGAACATCTTCCCGCACCGGCTCCGTAATCCGCAGGGTTAAACACTTCGCTGCGCCACCGGCTTTCAGGAATTCCGTTAAGGGGGTTTCAATGACCTGGAAGCCCTTACTGCCCAGTTGTTCCTTCAGGTCATCACTGACCCGGTTCATGATCACCACGCGATCGACGTTGACCGCATTACAAGCAAAATTATCCGCATCCGCATCCGCGACGACAATCCGCTTTTCCGGAGCAACCCGCATCTCAATTAAGCGATTGGAATAGGAATCAAAGGCAGGGGGATAATAGAGCAAATACCCATCCGCTAAGGGACAGAAACAGGTATCCAGGTGGTAAAAACGGGGATCCACCAAATGCAAAGAGAGCACTTCAATATCTAGCCATTCCGCGAGGTAAGGGTGGGAGTCCAATTCCGATCGGAAGCCATACCCAGCCCAGAGCCAACGCCCCTCCCGATCCAGCAAGGCATCCCCTGCCCCTTCAAAGGGTAAATCCGGGGGGAGTTCCTTCACGGTAAAGCCTTGGGACTCAAACCAAGCTTTGAAATAGGGTTCTTCTCCTTGGCGCTCCTTATGGAAAAAGCGACTTAAAACAACCGTTTTGCCGAGCACCAGCCCCGCATTCGCGGTAAAGACCATATCGGGCCAACCCTTTTCCGGTGGGACTAAATCCACCACTGCATGGTCTTTAATAATGTGATGCAGTTGGTGCCATTGCTCCGCCGCTGCTGCCTGGGACGATCGATGGACATTCCCTTCCATCCAAGGGTTAATGACGTAGTCCACATCGTAATGCTCTGGGGCACACATTAAAATGCGAATGGAATCAGTAGCCATAAGAATTAACCTTATTCACCTTAAAGTAGCCAGCATTCCATCATACTCTGACGATTCCCCCCAGAGATATAGGGGACTTCTGGGGGTGGGGAATTTTGTCAGGAGATCTTAACGCTGCGCTGACGGGAAGGTGACGGGAAGGGTCGTCTGTGGCGGATTTGCTCAGCAGGACTCAGGATTGGTCAACGATTGTCTGTGGGGGATTGGCCGCAGCCCAGTAAAATGAATAACCAGGAGCGTTGAAGCCATGCCAAGATTTTGCGCTTTCCTCCACACCTATTGCCGACCTATTCCCTAAATGCTGTGCAATTCCCTTCTCTAAAATTTCGTCCGATCCTGAGTTTGCTGGTTGGCCTTGGCAGTTGGTTTAGCCTCCCCCTGCAGGCCCAA
>JBEAPM010000477.1:0-4274 GCA_041164445.1 Cyanobacteriota bacterium | reverse complement strand
TGGGAAGCCCAGGAACAGTGGCAAGAGCCCAGCGCTCCCCCCCAGAGAGACTTAGAGCAGGATCCCTTTTACTGCCAATATCCCGTCCAAGCCCCTACTTGGGTTGTGGTTTTGCAGGATTTTGGTTCCGGTGAATCAGCGCCCTCCATTCCTGCTCCCCCCACCGAGGTTCCAGACGATCGCTTTAGACAAGCTTGGCAAAACTACGGGCCGGAGCAATTTCTCAACTATGGCCGCCTGCCAGGAAATCGGTTTATGCTGAACTGGCCGATTTTTGGTAACGATTACGATCGTCATGTTCACCGACTGGTGGGAACTCCAGAACAGCGGCAGCAGTTTGGTCAAGAAGCCCGCTGGCACAGCCAAGCCTTTGCCCACTACCTTCAGCAACAATTCGGCAATCGCTATGGTTTAGCCACGGGGAGCTTTCCCCACTGGGATGGGGGAGGAGATGCCTATGCCTTGCACCCTTACTACCGAGAAAGTCGGCGCTTAGTTGGACTCGCTACCGTGCGGGAGCAGGATATTTTACCGCTGCCAGCCGGACAGGTTGCGCCCCTGCCGAGAGATCCCCAAGGACAAATAACTGCCATTGCCCTAGGAAACTATGTTAACGATCATCACTATACCCAGCGGGAGATTGCCCTCGCTCCAAAAGCGCTACGCTGGGGGGGCCGCTGGACGGGTACGCCCTTTAGTTTGCCCTATGGTTGTTTAGTGCCAGAAACGGTGGACGGTTTTTTAGTCTGTGAAAAAAATATTTCCGTGTCCCATATCGCCAATGGCGCAACGCGATTACAGCCGATCGTGATGGCGTTGGGCCAGGCCGCAGGAATGGCCGCCGCCCTCTGTGTAGAACAACAATGCGAACCTCGGGATTTACCCGTTCGATCGCTTCAGTTAGCGCTCCTTCAAGATCCCCACGCCCCCGCAGCGATCGTTCCCTTCTTTGATCTGCTGCCGACGGATCCCCAGTGGAGTCAGGTTCAACTGGACGTTCTCGATCATCCCGATCGCTATCCCCCTAGTGGGTATCGAGGTACACCCGCCCTCGGACATACCCCTGCCTTCGCCACCGCCGAGGAGCAGACCCTCACGGGATACCTTTATCCCCTTGCCGAGCAGCAATATGAATTTCAATGCTCCCCTCCGGTAAATTTCCCCGATCGTCTTACCCTTGTGACCCTCAATCCCCATATTCAGCAAACCTGGCAAACCCTCTCTGCTCAAACCACTGCAACGATCGGTGGATACTGGAACGCCTCGGGAGGATGGTTTTTGGTGAGCCACTGCCTTCTCAAGCCTGGAACCCATTGAAAAAAGTAATGGACTTCATTAAACCTTGAAGATAAGGGCTAAATATCTTGACATATCGGCAAGTTTTTTAAAGATTTGATGAAGGTGCCCCTTATCACTTGCAACACCTAGTTTTTAGATGCATGATATTTATACCGACTGTATAGCTCGTAAAATCTTTTAACCGAGGGGCGTACCTGAGTCAGGGTCGGTACTAAAGACATTTCGATGTATTAACGCAGGAACTTAGGAGTACTACAAGCCATGAAAAAACTTACCGCCCTTCTGACCGGAGCCGCTACCCTAGCTACCGTTGCTTTCGCTGCACCCGCTCATGCTGCAACCTTTGGCTTTGGGAATATTTCAGGAGGCGATACCGTTGGTGACGCTTTTGCTTCTGAGTTTTCTTTTGACGTTACAGATTATGGTTCTGGTAAGGTTCTCTTTAAGATTTCCAATAATGGCACCACTGGCACCAACGCCATTAAGCAAGTCGTTTTTAGCTTGAAAGACTCTGTATCTAGTCTTTTATCGAGCATGGCTGTTGATATTGGCAATGTTGGCAGAGTCGATTTCCAAAATCGTGTCCAAAATTTGTCTCAATCTAATAACTTGGGTTCAGCATGGTTTGGTGAAGATTTTGGGGCAACGACCAGAGGTGCTAATGCCAATTCTATTCAGAAAGGTGAGTCATTAGGCATTACTTTCAATGGTAACTATCAAAGTGTCCTTACAGCATTAAACTACGGTGACTTGAAGTTAGGAATTCATGTGGGTAGTTTGCCTGGTGGTTGTAGTGATAGCTATGTCAGCATTCTTCCTGAACCCACCAAAGTTCCTGAACCCATGGGTCTGCTGGGTACCGTAGCCCTCGGTGTAAGTGCTGCTGTCCGTCGCCGCAAGCAAGCCGCTTAAAGTTCTAAGTTCCTGTTAGATAGAGTCCTAAGTGAGTTGTGTGGTGTTCGCCCTCTGGGTGTCCACCACACAACTTTTTTTTAGCCGTCTAGGGTAGGTTGAACCATCTAGAAGCAGCTATCCCCCCAGGCGGGGAGCCGGAATGCCTTAACGGCGTATGAACTTAAGCGCCAAGATCCCCGGTTTCTGGGGACTAGTATCAAGTATTGCTTCGTTCTACGAGAAACCAGGGATCTAAGAATAGTTGCACATCGCGTTCCTTACGCTCCCGTGACCAGCCGTCGGATTTGCTGGACTTTCTTGATGGTATAGGGCGCATAGCGCCAGTCTAAATCTAGCCAAAATCCTTTCTTTAAGACACTTTTGAAGTGGGAAAAGGTGTCAAAACTAGCTTTGCCGTGATACGCTCCCATGCCACTCTCTCCAACCCCGCCAAAGGGCAGATCATTCACGGCAAGGTGCATCACAGTGTCATTGAGGCACACGCCCCCGGAGGAGGTTTCCGTCAGAATTTGGTCTTGTTTCTTGGCATCTGTTGAAAATAAATAGAGGGCGAGGGGCTTGGGATGTTGGTTAATTTGCTCGATCGCTTCGGGGAGATGGTGATAGGTCAAAATCGGTAAAAGTGGGCCAAAGATTTCTTCCTGCATAATGGGATCTTGCCAGCTAATATTCTCCAGAAGGGTTGGGGCAATGTACCGATCCGCTGCCTGGGTGACCCCGCCGGTAATGATGGTTCCTTGACTGAGAAAATGGGCTAGGCGTTGGAAATGGCGATCGTTAATGATGCGGGCATAGTCTTGGCTTTGGGCGGGATCTTCGCCAAAAAAATCTTGAATCCAGTACTTTAAGTGTTCAATTAATTCCACCTTAATGGCTTGATTGACCAAGAGATAATCGGGAGAAACACAGGTTTGCCCCGCATTGATAAATTTTCCCCAGACAATGCGTTTTGCCGCACATTTAAGATCCGCATCCGGTTCCACAATACAGGGACTTTTTCCCCCTAATTCCAGGGTTACAGGGGTTAAATGCTCCGCCGCAGCCGCCATCACCATGCGCCCGATCGCGGTTCCCCCAGTAAAGAAAATATGGTCAAATTTTTCCGCGAGCAAGGCTTTGCTCATCTCCCCATCGCCTTGCACAACGCTGACATATTCAGGGGCAAAGGTATTCTGAATGATTTGCTCAATGACTGCCGCTGTGTGTGGGGCATGTTCTGACGGTTTGAGGATGGCGCAATTCCCCGCAGCGATCGTTCCCACGAGGGGGCTCATGAGCAGTTGAAAGGGATAGTTCCACGGGCCAATAATTAAAGTTGCTCCTAAAGGTTCGGGCTGAATCCAGGCTTGGGAGGGAAATTGATCAATTCCCGTTGCCACTTTTTTAGGTTTAATCCAGCGGGGAAGTTGCTTCAAGGCTTGGTTAATTTCAGCGATCGTTGCAATTTCAAAATAGGCCTCATAGGCAGGACGACCTAAATCAGCCTTGACTGCCGCCAAAATTTGATCCTGAGCCGCAACGATCGCGCCTTTGAGGCGTTGCAGTTGCTCTAAGCGAAAGGAAAGCGATCGGGTAGCTCCGGATTGGAAAAACTGCCGTTGTTGTTGCAACAAGGTTCGGGGCGTAACGGTGCCAAGGTTTGGGTTCAATTGAGTGAGGGTCATAGGGCGTAAAATTCGTCGCAGTGTTCCAACTATAGCCGATAGGCTTGGTTGGGGGGTGAAGCGACCGGAAAGGGCTTAGAGCGACCAATCCAGAGTAACCTAGCTAAATTTCTGTAATCAGAGTTGCGGATCAGAGCAGTTCCAGATTGCATTGATTTAGGACTGCTGTAGACTGTTGTGAACAAACCACAGGCACTAGAGCAAACCATTGTTCTAGAAGTCCTGAAACTTGGGGCTCAGTCAAGAAAATAAGGGCAGTTAGTACCCGGAGTTTATTTCACCAACCCCGCGCTAAAGCGACGGGGATTGTCCGAGCCAATTCGGACAACGTAAGAGGTGAATAGCCCATCGAGTCACTAGATGTTACAGACTTCCGAGTGCTTCCCTAGCTCGGAT
>JBEAPM010000476.1:0-11473 GCA_041164445.1 Cyanobacteriota bacterium | reverse complement strand
CTTTGACCTCTAATCTTGTGGCATTTTTAGCGTATTTCCCCACATTACAGATGGCTTCTTCCAACCAAAAAGCAATGTCTCGCTTTAGTTCCAGGGAGAGGGCTTCATTTTCGAGAACATCAAAGCTCCGAATCTTAAATTTAAGGGTGGTGAGATAGGGAAAATCCCGAGCGATGCTTGCAGAATAAACTTCCCGAAGGATCAGGTGCAGGGGTTGACTTAAATGAATTTTTTTGTCACAGGCTACATAGAACTCCTCTAAGGGTAATGCCATATCTTCGTTGAGCCTGTGAGCAGGGTTCTCTTGAATTTCAAAATTATGATTTAACGTCCGAATCTGATCATTGAGAAGTTCGAGTTGAAGGGCAATGTCACTTTTGGAAAGATCCCGTGTTTCGAGGCTACGACGTAGTGTAGACAAGGTTTGTAATGCACCATTATGTAATTGATTAAATGTATCTTTAATGGCAATTTGACGAATGTCCTGCTCTTCGATTATTTTTGAATAATAGTTTAGGCGCTCTTGGGATAGGGCCCAAAAACGTTCCTGTAGCTTGGCGTAAAATAAAGAAATAAAGATATAGCCGATCGTGATAAAACTATTAGAAATAAATAGATCCATCCCTCTCGCTGTATGCAATTCTTCTGGGGTTAAGACAAGATAGATACTGATGGGAATAGAAAGGGGGAGACAACCGAGGAGGATATACTGTCTTAAATGTTGTAGTGGAATAAAAATAACCACCATCGTTATCCATAAAAAGGACAAAGAAGTAAAAGGAGGATAAATACCGATCAAAATTGCTTCTGAGAAAAGCTTGGTGATCAGGATCATGATAATTGTATTAAAAATTAGAATAAATCTAATTTGAATTAAATAGCTAGACATCAGCTTTTCTAGCCGTTGAGGATGCTGACGGATCCTAAAATAATAGAGTAGGTTTAAAACGATCGTTAAGGCAGATCCAATGCGATTGATCCCAAAATAGTCTACTTGATACCAATGAATAATATGACAGATAGTGGTTGCTAAGGCATATAGCCCTAGGCTAGATATGGCTAGGACATATTTTGAATGGCGTATATTTTTTTGATAACTGTTTGAGTCTTCTTTAGGTTTGACTCGCATCTTTTTCATTGGTTCTGGAAGTTTTATTTAATCAATCATACCCATTTTTTTAGCTTCAATATAAGTCGCAAAACGAAGATTTTTGCTGGCTTCGGGATAGACCCCTAATACATCTCTAACCTTAGACCAGTACTGGCAAACCATTCTCTCTGATTTATTCATTTTTACAGCGATCGCTTTATCCTGTAAGCCTTGTTCAAAGGCAAGTTTTAATAGCTCTAACCACTCGGGCCTAATCTCCACTGTGGTTTGAATATCTTGGGTATAGTTAATGCCCTGTAGGGCCCACTCCATGCGTTGGAGTAGGGTGGGGATTGAACAGGCTTTGTCCGCAATGGTAAAGCCTCCCTGATGTACATCAATGTCATGTATGAGTCTGATCAAGGCATGAATCAGACAACTTTGAATAGTTAAATTGAGATCGGGGTCATTTTCCATTAAACATTTCAACAGATGTAAGCCATGCTCTGTCTGAGGAGATCCCCCTGGAATATGGGGAATGGCCAGATCCAGTAGTGTTAAATTCGGTTGCACGTCTTGGATGAGCGCAAAGCCTTCTAGGGCACAATGAGCCGTATGAACTTTGGCTTTTTCAAAATAGGAAGCGATCACCGCTAGGGTACCCTCTAACACGAGGGGATGATCATCAATCACGACAATTTTAAGAAAATTCTTTCTGTGATATACCATAGTCAGCGGATTTAATTGTGCGATTGGCTGCTGTAAACGGAAAGTCTGGCTCTGAATAGGGTCGAGGCTAATGTTTATATCGTAAGGGCTCTGGAGTTCAATGATGACGCGCCCTCCTCTGCTTTTCCCTTTGTAGCGGATTTCTCTTGAGTTCTGCAATAGGCCTGGTCGTGTACTGCACCGAAAGCTGATTCGACGATTTAAAATTATGGTTTCACCTTCTCCATTGCCTCCAGTCCGATCGCTCCAGTGGGAGTGGCAGGGATTGTCCATTCGCTATCAATATTGCGGCGATCAAGGCCTTCCGCTCTTACTAATCCACGGCTTCGGTGCGTCCAGTGATCACTGGCGTAAAAATTTGCCCTGGCTCGGTCAAACCTATCGGGTTTATGCCTTAGATTTGCTGGGGTTTGGGCAGTCTGCGAAGCCCGCTCCCGGCCAGCCCTTAGCCTATACCTTTGAAACCTGGGGGCAACAGGTGCTGGACTTTTGTCAAACGGTGATTGGTGCGCCGGTCTACTGTGTGGGCAATTCTATTGGGGCTGTGGTGACCTTGCAGGCAGCGGTGATGGATCCGACTCAGATCCTCGGGGTCTGTTTGATCAACTGCTCCCTCCGCCTCCTTCACGATCGCAAACGAGCCACCTTACCGTGGTATCGTCAATGGAGCGCTCCGCTGCTCCAGCAAGTCCTCAGTTTTAAGCCCTTGGGCTACTTTTTCTTTCAGCGCTTGGCGAACCCCCGCACCATTCGTCAAATATTGCAGCAAGCCTATGGCAACTCCGATGCCGTAACAGATGAATTGGTGGAGTGCATCTTGGCTCCGGCCCAAGATCCGGGAGCTGCGGATGTGTTTCTCGCCTTTATTCAATATTCCCAAGGGCCATTGCCGGAAGACCTGTTGCCCCAACTCTGCTGCCCTGCCCTGGTGCTTTGGGGGGAAGCGGATCCCTGGGAACCCATAGCCCTCGGCAAAGTTTTGGCCCAGCATGGCCCCACGGTGACGGATTTTATCAGTTTGCCCGGGGTTGGCCATTGTCCTCAGGATGAAGCCCCGGAACAAGTTAATGCGGCTTTGGCAACATGGATCCAAGACCAACAGCCCGCTGCGCTTTGAACGGGATTGATGCCTACCTCCCCTGAAATCGCCCACCCGAACCCCTATGCACACCCTCGATCGCGCTGAATTAGAGGATTGGTTACAGACCTGGATTCAAGATTACCGGAACCGCCCAGCTTCGCTCCAGGCTCAGCTTCAGGATGAATTGCTGACTCTAGAGGGGATTCAGCAGCGCTTAAAGTACCCCATTTTGACGGTGGCCACCTTTGGGTTGGTGAGTCGGGGCAAATCGGCGGTGTGCAATGCCCTCTTGGGGGAAAAACGGCTGGCAACGGGGGCTGTCCACGGGGTGACCCGTTGGCCCCGATCGTTGCGCTGGCTAGATGCGGCTGGGTTTGGGGTAGATTTGGTGGATACGCCGGGACTAGATGAAGTGGCGGGGCAAGACCGCCAGACCATGACCGAAGCGATCGTGGCGGAGGCGGATTTACTAATTTTTGTGGTGAATGCCACCCTGACGGAGTTGGAAGTGGCGAGTCTCCAAGCTTTGATCGCCGAAAAACCCCTCCTTCTGGTTCTCAATAAAATTGATTTGTACCCAGAGGCAGAGCAAGGGGCAGTTTTAGCGGCCCTCCAGCAGCAACTGATGGAGATCCTGTCCAGCAAAGCGATCCTGCTCAGCAAACTCCCCCCCCTCATTGCCGTGGCCGCAGAACCTAAGCCCCAACCGATCCAGGTGGAATGGCCCGATGGCCAGGTCACGGACAGTTGGGAAACCCCCTCCCCCCTGATAGCACCCCTAGAAGCAGCCATTCGCCATCATCTCCAGAGCCAAGGGATTCCTGCCTTTTTCAAACGACAGCAGCAGCAAGCAGAGCAATCCCTGAAAACGATCGCGGCGAAAACCCTAGTCTTTTACCAAGCCGATCGCGATCGGTTGCAACGGCAATTCCTGCAGGGACGGGTTTTGTGGGTCGCCCTGTCCCCTTGGGTGCTTACGGATGTCCTGGGGGCCTTCCTGCTGGACTTACTTTTTATTCGCAATTTAAGTAAGGTCTATCACTGGCCTATTACCTCCCATGCCCTCCCCCCCTTATGGAAAACCATCCTGCAAAATCTCCTTCTGCTGGCGATCGGAGAATGGAGTAGTCGGGTGTTTACCCCCGCAGATCTCTCCCTGTTGGGAATAGGGGGCCCCTTCACCCTGCTGGGGGGGATCCTGCTGCAGGGGATGTGGGCGGGGTATGGCAGTAGTCGTATTGGGGATGCGGCCCAACGGTATTTAGCTTCCAGCTACGGTGCTCGATCGTCTTCACCACGATCGGAACTGATTCAGGAATTTCAGGACTAGGGTTGTTTGGCAAAATCGCAGCAGATCACCCTTCACCCTCAGGGATCCAGGCGATCGTTGATCGGCATTGAGATTACACGGTTTGCAGGCTAAAGTCCTGACCAGCAGCGGATCAATCTGAACAGGGATAGCAACACCCGTGCAGTATTCACTTCTCACTTCCCTAGACCCCATGAAACCCTTTCCATCGCTATTCTCTCGCGCCCCGTTATTGACATTCCTTTGGCGAAAACGGGCTTTGGTGCTGAGTTTCAGTCTGTCCCTGCTCCTCTTCGGCATGACGGCTTTTTCCAGTACCGTCGCCCAAGAAAATTCAGGGTCTACCCCTGAGCCTATTCCCCCGAAAAGTGAATTGTCTGCTGCCGCCTGTCCCAATGTGAATTATCGGACGATCGCTGAACCCAAAGCGGCAGACGGAGACGACGAAATCCTGTTTACTACGTCTCCTAATGCGGATGGTGCCACCCTGGTGGATGTGGGACTCTATGTGGTGAGTGTGACCAATATTGATGAGTTGGAAAATTCTTTTCAGGTGGAAGCCTTTAGCGACATGGTCTGGTGCGATCCGCGTTTAGCCTTTACCCCCAGCGAAACCGGTACCCCAGAGAAATTTTTCCTCGAACAAGATGCCGAGACGTTTTTAGAAGGGGTCTGGTGGCCTGATGTAACCTTTGTCAATGAAGCAGCCCCCGTGGAAGTAGAGAATCAGATCCTGAGAATTTTTCCGGGGGGCAGTGTGAAATATGAACGAGTTTTAGGGCTGACTCTAGAAGGTAAATTTAACTTACGGAAGTTTCCCTTTGACTCGCAAACCTTGCCGATTGAACAGGAATCTTTTGCCTGGGATAAAGCCATATTAGAGTTTCATGAGCAAGACGATCGCATTGGCTTTAGCGACGAATTTGAATTACCCGAATGGAGAATAAAGTCTGTTAATACGACGGTTCAAGATCGAAAAGAAGTGCGGGATCGGGCTCCTTTCTCAGAGTTTATTGTGGACATTAATGTCACTCGTCTCAGAGGGTATTATCTCTATAAAATTCTCTTTCCGCTACTCCTCTTGATTATTGCCT
Source organism: Cyanobacteriota bacterium (assembly GCA_041164445.1). GTDB lineage: Bacteria > Cyanobacteriota > Cyanobacteriia > Prochlorotrichales > Prochlorotrichaceae > JBEAPM01. Next base: position 6,170 of record JBEAPM010000476.1, on the reverse strand, counting down.
CTTGGTCGGTTTTTTGGGTGAGTCGAGATGCCCTAGCCGATCGTTTAGGGGTTTCTCTCACGGGAACGCTGTCCGTTGTGGCTTATCAGTTTTTAATTTCTGAAAGCTTGCCTCGGATTTCTATCATTACCTTCATGGATAGTTTAATTCTGGTCTCCTTTACCTTCATGATCTTGACGGTGTTTGAAAATGTTGCCGTTAGCGCCATCATTGCGCAGGATGAGCACCGGGCTGAGCAGATTGATTTAGCTTGTCGCTGGATATTTCCAGTTAGTTATTTCCTCTGTTTGACCCTCGCCTCTTTTCTCTACCTCGTGATCTTCTAGGGCGCGTCGTGAATTAAGTCCATTGAAATCTGGGTTTGATTGTGGTTTGTGGTGGGTGGCGCAGTTGTTCACCACAATCCCTAGTTCGCCTGAAGGACATCCATTAAGTGTTTGAAGTTTATGAGGTTTCTCTACAAGAGAAACAGTTGTTTTCTTCATTTCTAGAGCAAAAGATTCATCATCTTCAATTTGCTTTATAATTTCCTCTCTATAGTCATAGTAGTATGCCAAAGCTGCGTAAATATCTGACAAATTGATACTAGGATAATGCAGCAAAATTTCATCGGGAGACATTCCCATTTTTTCATGCCATACCGCTATATTTTGTACAGTAATTCTATGTCCAGCAATACGAGGTTTCCCACCACATACTCCCAGCGTTATCTCAATATGTTCCTTAATCACAGCAATGGGGAGCGATGCTTCGCCCTCAACCGTTTTTTTTGTTGAGTGGCATTCATTTCGATCGCCACAATTTGACCACTACTTTTTCCATCTCAATCCAGATAAACATTAGGGCACTAAACCCAAAGCAAATCAACAACTCTGTGCCACTGAGGGGATAAACCCCAAAGAAGGTTTGCAAGGGGGGGATGTAGAGCAAGCCTACTTGCAGCAGGGTTGTAATCACAACGGCACAGAGTAAGTAAGGATTCGACAAGGGATTAAGTTGTATCGTCAGCTTTTTATCCGATCGCACCGCCATGGCATGGCCCATCTGTGCGATGCAGAGAGTAGTAAAGACCATGGATTTCCAGCGTTCGGGATGTCCTGTTTCCAGAGAATGGTGATAGGCCCAGTTCATCAGTACGATCGTCAAAATGGCGAAAATCAAACCGATGCGCAGCATATACCACCCTAAGCCCTGGGCAAAGATACTATCCTTGGGGTCATAGGGCGATCGTTTCATCACTTCGGGCTGGGGGGGCTCCATGGCGAGGGCGAGGGCGGGTAAGCCATCGGTCACCAGGTTCATCCAGAGAATTTGCAGGGGCGTGAGGGGCACGTCCCCTAGCCCAATAATAGGAGCGGCAGCGATCGTGAGGACTTCGCCGATATTGCTGCCGAGAATATATTTAATGAACCGACGAATGTTGTCATAGACCACCCGGCCTTCTTCCACCGCCGCAACGATCGTGGCAAAGTTATCGTCCAGCAGCACCATGTCACTCGCTTCTTTACTGACATCGGTGCCGGTAATGCCCATGGCCACCCCAATATCTGCTTGTTTGAGGGCGGGAGCATCGTTTACCCCATCCCCGGTCATGGCCACGACGTGGTGACGGCGTTGCAAGGATTGGACAATACGAAGTTTATGTTCTGGACTGACCCGGGCATAGACGGAGATTCGCTCCACCTGTTCATCGAGATCGAGGTTGCTCATTTTTTCGAGATCAACCCCCTGTAGCACGGGGGTACCGGGTTGGCTAATGCCTAGGCTTTCAGCGATCGCTTCGGCGGTGAGGGGATGATCCCCCGTAATCATGACGGGACGAATGCCTGCTTGTTGGCAGCGTTGCACCGCTTCCCGCACCTCGGGTCGGGGAGCATCTTGAATGCCCACTAAGCCCAGCCAGATTAAATTATTTTCATCGGAGATTTGTAGCGATTGGGGTAAAGTCTCGAGGGCACGATAGGCCAGCCCAAGCACCCGTAAACCCTGTTGTGCCAGACGATCGTTCGTCGCCGCAATCTCTTGACATTGGTCTTCCGTTAGCTCAAGGCATCCCTCCTGGGTGTGTACTGCAATACACCGATCTCTGAGCAGTTCTGGGGAGCCTTTGGTAAACAAAAGATAGGGGGCTTGGGTGGCAAAGGTGACGGACTGGGGGGGACGTTCCACTAAAACGCTCATCCGTTTGCGTTCAGCGGAAAAGGGAAGCTCGCCACAGCGGGGCCATTCTTTTTGGAGGGGCGATCGCTCTAACCCAAGCTTGGCGGCCAACACTACTAAGGCTCCTTCCGTGGGATCCCCTAAAATCGACCACTCTCCTTCCTCCTCAATCAAGCTTGAATCGTTACAGAGGGTTCCCACCAGCAAGAGATTGTTGAGGCTGGGATCCTGGAATGCTAGATCCGTTTCACCAGGATTTGTATCAGTTGTCAAGAACTGCCCCTGGGGAGAATATCCTTCACCGCTCACCTGATAGGTGCGATCGAGGGTGCAAACATGTTGGGCCACCATTTTGTTCTGGGTGAGGGTGCCGGTTTTGTCGGAACAAATGGTGGTGACCGATCCGAGGGTTTCCACTGCGGGTAGTTTCCGAATTAGGGCCCGTCGCCGCACCATCCGCTGGGTGCCTAAGGCCAACGTCACGGTGATCACAGCGGGGAGTCCTTCGGGAACCACCGCCACCGCCATACTCAGGGACACTTCCAAGAGTTTTTCAAAGAGGGAAAAATCCCCCGTGCGCAGAATTCCCCCCACCACAACGATCGCCACCAGAATTAAAGACCCGGAGACTAAAACGTTGCCCAGATTGGACATGCGGTTTTGTAGCGGTGTGGGCTCACTTTCCACCCCTTGAATGAGGCTGGCAATGCGTCCGAGTTCCGTCTGCATCCCCGTTTGGGTAATGACCACTACGCCGCGACCTTGGACAATTTCCGTACCGCGAAAAACAATATTAGTCCGATCCCCCAAGGGGGCCTTTGCGTCCAACAAGACGCTGGCATCTTTAGTCACCGCTTCCGCTTCCCCGGTTAGAGCCGCTTCTCGGACTTGCAGGTTTACCGCCTCAATTAAGCGTCCATCCGCCGCCAGTTGGGTACCCGCCTCCACTAACATGATGTCTCCGGGGACTAACTCCGGAGCTTCCACCTCTTCTTCCTCCCCATTCCGCAGGACTCGAATCCGTAGGGGGGTCATGCGTTTCAGGGCCGCTAAAGCTTGTTCTGCCCGGCTTTCTTGCAGATATCCCAAAACCCCGTTGAGAATGACAATGGCAAAAATAGCGATCGCATCCTTAGGAAAGCGACCTTTCGTGAGATCCAGCCATCCCGACACCAGTGCCACACCGATCAACATCAACAGCATGATGTTGGTAAATTGATCGAGCAAAATCTGCCAGCGGGCCCGGAGGTTCGACTCCTGTAACTCATTCGGCCCGTAAGTTTGCAACCGTCCCTTAACCTGTTCTGTACTTAACCCCGCAAAACGATCGCTATAAAGCTGCTGAAGGCAATCCTCAGCGCTGAGGCTATGCCAGTCTGTGCTAGGCAGAGGGTGAAAGGCAGTCATAAGACAAGAGCAAAGTATAAAGGGGACTAACTTAAGGCGGAAGAGTGCGGCGCTTTGCGCCGCACTCTTCCATTAAATTTTTTCGCTTTCAGTGGAAAGCCGTATAAAGCTATGAGAGGATCTTAGCCTGTTTAATCCTGATTACAGCACTTTAAGATCACATTGACCCTGTTACTGATCCTGCTCTGAAGGGGATAAGGAGTCTACTAAGAGTATGCTAACGTTTGAGGAAAGATTCAGAAAATCAAACGGCAACCATGCTCCGCGATTATGGACAGATCTAAACATACGAGTCAGGAATCCTTAAGTCTAGAGTGCTATCTGCAACTCAAACAAAGCCAAAAGCTGGTTAGTCAAAAATTTGTTCCCACCGAGATTCAGATGCCTCAGGGATTTCCTAAGCTATATTATGATCTCAATTCCATTAATATTTTAATTCCTTTAGGCGATGAAAATTTAGAAGCATTAGATTCTCTAGATCTAGAGATGCTGGTAACTAAACTGAACCAAGATCCCCATCGATCGTGGCTGAGTTTTTTCTGGATTGTTCCTGATGGCTATCAAGAGACATTTGATACTTATTTGAACTTGATCTCCCAAGACTTAGAAGCACTAGAGAACCCGAAGAGTTTGAAGATGAACTCTAGCAAAGATCAGATTTTAGATCTATCTGATCTACAAGAGCATTGGTCTATTCTGAAGCCTCGGGTGGATGGGTATTGGAACCTTAATGAAACGATCGGTTCCCCGTTAATCTCGACGGCGTATCTGGAGCGATACACAGATATTTTTAGGGGTTTACCGAAAATTGGTTGGCAAGATGATCAGCCGCTAACGGCAGAGTTATACCAGGCTTTGATTGCACACGTAGAAGCACTCGATCGAGAAGCCTCTCAAGCTTTTGCTCAAGGGGACTGGGCTACCGCGATCGATCGGTATCAAGCTACGGTTTGCTTAAATCCGCTGAACTCTAATAACTGGGCTAACTTAGGGAGTACGGTGTTGCAAACTGGGGAATATCTGCAAGCCAAAGAATATCTTGAACAGGCAATTGCGCTTAATCCGAGTAACCCTCAGTACTTTAAAAATCTCGGCATCATTTATGTCAATCTGCAACAGCCCGATCGGGCCGTAATGGCTTATAAACAGGCAATGTATCTCAATCCTCAGACGGGAGATAGTTATTGTGACTTAGGCAACTTATTCGCGCAACTCTCACAGTATGAAGCAGCGAAGCAGGTTTATCAGGAGGGTCTAAAAATTGACCCTTGGCACTATGGCTTACATCTCAATCTGGGCAATTTATTGGTTCTAACGAAACGAAATACTGAAGCCATCCAGGTTTACAAAAAAGCAAGATTTTTCCGATCGAATAATTCTGATTTATATCTAAATTTGTCGATCGCTCATCATCAAGACCCCCTACAATCCCAGTATTATTATGCGAAAAGCCTGCAAGAGCAGGGACAATATCAAGAGGCTCTGAGCTTATACGAAAATATTATTCAAATTAACCCTTTTTGTCCGAGCCTTGAGAACCCTGAAGTCCTTGTTGATGCCATCTCTTGTTTGAAAATTTTAGGCTGTGACCCGGAGCTATTATTTAGCAAAATTAAGGCCGCCATTTCGATCGTCAAACTTTCCAAACCGATCGCAGCTATAAATTTACGTTTTATACGTCGTCTCCTGAATCATTTGAATGACAAAGGTGATCATCACCAAGCTCAATCGTTAGTGCTGGAGATGAATCTTTTCACTGTACCAGAATTTAATGATTTGTTCTCTCAACTTAATTTACCTATTCTTTATCAGGATCAATCAGAAATTATTGAATGTCGCAAACGCTTTACTGTTGCCCTAGAAGCTATCTGCACCCTAGACTTAAGAGGATCTGTTCTGGAAGAAGGATATGCCCTAGCGAAAGCACTGATCAACTTTTATATTTCCTATCAAAATTTTAATGATCTTTATCTTCAAAAGCTTGCATCCCAGTTCATTCGTCGTGTTTTAACCCAAAAAATTGCAGAACCGAGTCAATCTAAATCTAAACCTAATCCTATTCAAACATTGGCAAAACCCAATAAGATAAACGTAGGTTTTTTCTCCAGTTATGTTCAGGCGCACAGTGCTTCGAGTGGAGTCCTAGGCTGGCTGAGTCATCATAATACTGAGAAATTTGAATATTCTATTTATCATTTTGGTGAGGTCTTAGATACTAATACAGCAAAATTTGCCAGCGCTTCTGAGCATTTTCATCATATTTGTTTGCAGGATTTTCCAGACGTAGCGCAATGGCTCGATCGGGTGATTGAGACGGTTCAGGATCATCCTTTAGATATTATTGTCTTCACCGATGTGGGCATGGATATTAAATCTACTCTGTTGGCCAGATTACGACTGGCCCCGGTTCAATGTGTGTTATGGGGACATCCCGTCACGACCGGCTCTGAGGTGATTGATTATTTTCTCACCGCTGACTTGATGGAGCCCGATGATGCTCCTGATCATTATTCAGAACAGTTAGTTCATCTCCCCAATATTAGCTGGAGTTATCCCCAAGTGGGATTACCAGAACAGCAGACAAAACGATCGGATTTTCAGTT
>JBEAPM010000475.1:0-3865 GCA_041164445.1 Cyanobacteriota bacterium | reverse complement strand
TGCGCGAGGGATTTTCCTTCGTGCATTGGTTGATACGCCTTGGTTGAGAAATCATCTCAACTTATGTATTCGTGGGACAAATGCGAACCTTGTTAGTGTTTGTTAGCGAAAAAGTATCGGTAAAACACATTGTCTTAGGAACTGACCCTAAGGATTGAGAACGAAATAAGATGGAAAAGTTTTTTGTGTGGGCGCGGCTCTGCCGCGCCCACACAAAAGCCTTCTCACATTATTTTATTTCTGTTCCTAATCACATGCTCAATAAAATTGGCAATGGCAATATTTTAATTTGGAAACGGAAGGCAGAGCAGTATCTGATTGATTCGGGTCTTGCCTATACCATTATTAGAGCCGGAGGTTTACTCGATCAACCCGGGGGCAAACGGGAATTAATGGTGGGTAAAAATGATCTTTTACTGACCAATCCCCCCACGGGCATTGCGCCTTCTATTCCCAGGGCAGATGTAGCCACGGTTGTTGTCAAGGCTTTAACGGAACCCACCGCACAAAATAAGGCATTTGATCTGATTTCCTATCCCGAAGGGGATCCCGTGACGATCGATTTTGCCGGTTTATTTACCCAAACCACTCCCGGTCTCTAGCCCTCATTTCTAGTCTCACCTTGGTGACTTATGCAGACCTTCATCCCCTCCCATCGTTTTTTGCCTTACTTAACTTGGCAGGAGGTTCAGTCCCTCGCGGATAAAGAGAAAGTGGTGATTTTGCAACCCGTGGGGGCGATCGAGCAACATGGTCCCCACCTGCCGCTGATTGTCGATGCAGCGATCGTTACGGGGGTGATTGGTCATGCCTTGAAGGCTTTAGCTCCAGAAATTCCCGCCTATGCTTTGCCCACCCTCTGTTACGGCAAGTCCAATGAACATTGGCATTTTCCCGGTACGATCACCTTAACGGCGATCACCTTGTTACAGACCCTGATGGAGGTGGGGGAAAGTTTATATCGAGCTGGTTTTCGGAAGATTGTCTTTATTAATGGCCATGGTGGCCAGCCTCAGGTGGTGGAAATTGCTGCGCGAGATTTACGTCAACGCTTTGCCGACCTACAGGTTTTTCCCCATTTCATCTGGAATGCCCTACCCGCCGAGGCCTTCACCTCCTGGCTTAGCCCTCAAGAAGCCCAGAGTGGCATTCATGCCGGAGATGCCGAAACCAGCTTAATGCTGGCCTTACTGCCCGATACCGTCAAGCTTGAGCGAGCAGTGGCAGAATATCCCCCCGCCTTATCCCCTTATCCCCATCTCAGTTGGGAGGGAGCCTGCCCCATTACCTGGATGACCCGAGATCTGAGCCAAACCGGAACGATCGGTGACCCAACCACGGCCTCAGCGCAGAAAGGACAGCAGATGTTAAACGCCCTGTCCGCGGCCTGGCAGCAAATAATTAGAGAAATTCACGCCTTTAAATTTCCAGATTAGATGGGAAGGAAAGGCTGAAACACTTGAGTAGAAACGGTTGGGTTAAAAAATCTTACGAAATAAATCCAGATTGGCCAAAAGATGGTATTGAGCTTTACAGCATCTGGGGATCACGAAGTGGTAGTTTAGAATCAACAAGATTATATAACTTCGTCCTTTAATCCTCACCCACGATAAACCTATGGCACAAATCCTTGATCCCGTTCCCAGTAATTTTGCAGCCAAACCAATACTTTGCTGCTATATGAATGCTACTAGCAAAATTCAAGTTGCTCGAATCACAAATATCCCAAACTGGTACTTTGAACGAGTAGTATTTCCGGGACAGCGTCTTTTGTTTGAGGCGGTGCCGGAAGCTCAACTCGAAATTCACACCGGCATGATGGCTAGCGCTATTCTATCCGATCGAATTTCCTGTGAAGAGTTACAGGTTGCCGATGTGGATGAGAACGAACCCACAGTGGTTGCCACCGTGCCAACGGAAGCGGTAGAAAAACGGGAACTAGCTGCTGTTGCCTAAGGATTCCTGTTCTAATTGCCTGTTCTGAGTTGTCAGCGGTTTAGAGCATTCCATTCCAAATCAATTCAGTCCCTAATTCAACCCGCCTTTTTCCACTCCGCGAAGCAGGCGGGTTGTTTGTTGCAATACGTTCCTGTAAAAAGCTAGGAACTTAAGGCGGCAGAGTGCGGCGCGGAGCGCCGCACTCTGCCATTGAATTTTTTCAGTGGAAAGCCCTGAAAAACACTACTGAGCCGGTGTTGCCTCCGCACCACTGCCCCCCAATTGCACATTAGGGGTTTGAATGGTGGGAGCGGTCTGACCATTCCAGCGTTCCACCCGGAGCCGCTCAACCCGCAGCCGTTCCAACTCCAAGAGTTGGGGCGTAACCGACTGGGCCCGCAACCGATTCGCCTCTGCTTCCGCCTTCGCCTGCTCGATCGTCACCTGGGCTTCCCCCTTTGCCCGAGCAACATTAGCGGCTGCTTCTGCTTCCACCTTGCGACGATTCGACTCAGCGGTTTGGGCGGCCTGCTGGGCCGCAAATTGCTCATCAATACTTTTCTGAATATCTGGCGGTAGACGCAGCGGCCCCAGTAAGGTCACATCCTGCACCACAATATCGGGAAATTTGTCCTGTACACAGGTGGTCACCGTCTCCACGAGTCGCTGTTGATTGGTGGGGAGCATCGATGGCGTGAGTTTCAGGGTTTCTGCCACCTGCCCAAAACAGTTGCGCAGACCATTCCGCAATTCATTCGCCCGGAACTGATCCGGCGTTTTCCGGTAGGTTTCATAAAATTTGTGGAGCTTACTATAGGAGGTTTCCGGCACCTGTTCCGTGGTAAAGCCAAAGGAAACCCCCACATCGGCTGACACCGGACTGCCCCCCACGGAAAAGACGACGGATTCATCGGTGGGAGAGCCTTCGCTGGGAACCTGGGTAAAGGGGTACGTATTAATAAAGGTAGGAAAGATAACAACACTCTCCGTATAACCGTTATACCAGACGCGCCCCGAGACTAACGTGGCATTTTCAATGCCTTTATCGCCGCCATAGAGTTGAATTTTCAGTCCAGCATAGCCTGGCTCAACGGTGGCAATGCTGGTTCCGGGCACTACGCCGCAGCTACTCAGCCCCAAGCTGCCTAACCCTAGACCGATGGCAATAGGCAGACTCAGGGGAAAGTTCCATTTCTGGTGTAGAAATCTTGGGATGTTCATTGGAAATCACCTTAGGTTAGGCCAAAAAACGCTATTCTTTCTCCTCTGGATCTGTGGTCTCCGACTTACGGAGAATATCCTCCGCCCGATACCCTTGCTCAAAGGCAAACCGCACCAACTGCGATCGGTTTTCGAGCTGAAGTTTATTGAGAATATTACTAATATGAGTTTGCACGGTGCGGGGGCTAATGAAGAGATTCTCCCCCACTTGGCGGTTAGTATAGCCTTGGACTACCTCCCAAAAAACCCGTTGCTCAGCAGGGGTGAGGGGTAAGGGCTTGGGGGGCTCTGTCCTAGTGGGAGCAGACTCCTCTGCAGCAGCATTCGGGGTAGACTCCTGCATTAAACGGACAATTTCCGCATTGAGACGGCGCGATCGTTCTAACTGGGCTTCAATTTTCGCCAACAATTCCCTGGGCTCAAAGGGTTTAATCAGATAATCGTCACCCCCCAATAAATGCCCCTGAACTCGATCGTCAATTTCCCCTCGGCTAGACAAAAAGAGAAAGGGAATTAACTGGCCTTTGCGACTCCGGCGCAATTGACGACAAAACTCAAACCCATCCATCTCCGGCATCATCACATCGGAAACGATTAAATCCGGCGTATCTTGCTGAAAAAGGTTTAATGCTTCCTGACCTGAAGCCGCTTCCCACACCTCAAACCCGCGCTTGGTCAAGTAGCGCACCAAGGCCGTCCGGAGGGT
>JBEAPM010000474.1:0-4487 GCA_041164445.1 Cyanobacteriota bacterium | reverse complement strand
GTGATACTTCAACTCATGCTGTAAATTTTGGCGTTCTTCCACTGTCAAATAGTTTTTGATTCTCATAAAATATGTACTGTTTTTATACTATTATAGCACATTTAGATGCCGATCAGCTTAGCTACGGTTAATGAAACTTTGTTTAGCATGAGTCAACGCCTTTTAGAAAGTGAAAGAAGAAAAAAATTATTAGGTCATATTCAGCATGAAAATTACTCTAACAGTTTCTTTTTTTTTGGTCAACCTATTATCTAGCCTTTAATCAACAATTCATTTTACCTAGGGGTTTTTATGCACGTAAGTATCTTCTCGTAATTATTTTTTCGTAAGTTATATCAATTATTTTATGACACTTTTAAAGTAATTTTTCATGAAAAGGGCGCACACCACACAACGGTTTCAGCAGTTTAGTCCTTACAACTGATTTAGGACTGCTGTAATGCTGTAATGAGTAATTTCTATTATAATCATAGCCTTTCTCGGGCTTTCCACTGCAAGCGAAAAACTGTAAGGGAAGAGTGTAGCGCAGTGCACTCTTCCGCCTGAGTTGGTAGCTCTTTGTCGTAAACTTTTCCTGGTTGTCCCCTGGAAACCCCTTCTGCCCTTAAAGATAGCTACCTATGCCCCCTTCCCCTGAAACTCCGCCCCGTTCTCGTTTCCAGCGTCTTAACTGGATCGATCGTTTCAATAATAAGTTCAACAGTAAATCTGAACAGCGGTACAATGTCGGCTTTATGCGGATTATCGATCGGGGTAATCCACTGCTGCCCAATGGGGATTTCTACTATTTGTTATTTACCCTATCTTGGTGGCGCTTATTTGCGCTTCTGAGTGTGGGGTATTTTTTACTCAACTTGGTTTTTGCGGGGATTTATTGGTGGGGTGGTAATGGCATTGCCAATGCTGATCCCAATTCCTTTCAGGATGCTTTTTTCTTCAGCGTACAGACGATGGCAACCATTGGCTATGGGGCCATGTATCCCACCACGCCCTATAGCAACTTTTGGGTGGTGGTTGAGGTCTTTATTGGTTTGTTATCGGTGGCAATGGCAACCGGGTTAATGTTTGCCCGTTTTTCCCGACCCCATGCACGGGTCCTTTTTAGTAATGTTGCGGTGATTTGCCCCTATAACGGGGTGCCTACCCTGATGCTGCGGGCCGCCAATCAACGCCGCAATTTAGTTTTAGAAGCTCAGGTGACGGTGACTATTTTGCTGCCGGAACTTACGCTGGAGGGGCATCGCCTCAGCCGACTCTACGATCTCACCTTAGTCCGATCCCAGACTCCTGCTTTTTCCCTCAGTTGGATGATCATGCACCCCATTACTGCCGATAGCCCTCTCTTTGGCTTAACCGCAATGGATCTGCAGGATCGCAATGCTCAGATTATTTTGACTTTTACCGGGTTAGATGAAACCATCAGCCAGACAATTCATGCACGGCACCATTATGCGGCCAGGCAGATTCTCTGGAATATGAAGTTTGTAGACGTTTTGGAAATCCTGCCCAGCGGCGATCGGATGATTGACTATCGGGATTTTCACCAAGTGGAACCCTGTGAAGTACCGTCTATGCTCAACGTCAATAACTGAGAGGCACCGATCAACTGAGGGTCTCTGAATGATGCGGTGCTTGTTTCCGCCTTAGCGATAAACTGGGACAGGGGCAGATCATGGCGATACCGGTTAAGGTTCAGACAAACTCGGATGGGAACGATCGGAGTCAGGATGATCCGAGGTTGTTTTCCTGACCAGGGTCTTATAGGAAAAGGAGCCTAGAACAAAAGCAATCAAAAATAAAAATGGATTCCCGGTTTTAAGAATCACCGAAACCCAGCCGGGGCCAGGACAATATCCGGCAATCCCCCAACCGATGCCAAACAAAACAGCGCCTCCTATGAGGGGCAGATCAATGTCACTGCTGCGGGGCAGATAAAACTTGGTTCCCACTAGCGGGCGGGAGCGGGGCAAGATGAAGCGAAAACTGACGATCGTCACGCCGACGGCTCCCCCTAACACAAAGAGTAATGTGGGATCCCATGCACCAAAGATATCCAGAAAGCCCAAGACCCGATCGGGGTTAATCATTTGGGAGAGGGCCAGGCCAAAGCCAAAGAGTATCCCTGCCAGCAAAATAATGAGGGGTTCTTGCCAAGCCGGGCCATGATGGTTCTGTTCAGATTGCATCTTTAACCTCCAAAGCCATGACGAATGACAAAGACGGTGACCATGGCGGTGCTTAGAAACGTGATGACCGCCGCCAGCGATCGTCCCGAGAGGCGACCTAAGCCACAGACTCCGTGACCGCTCGTACACCCATTTCCCATACGGGTACCAATGCCCACCAATACCCCTCCTAAGATCATAGAGACTGGAGCCAAGGCTTTAACTGGGGTAGGCTCTAGGGCAAGGCTAGGGGCAACTCCATACTCGTAAAGTAGTCCGCCCAACAGCATGCCCCCTAAAAACCACCACCGCCACAGTTCCGATCGCTGAAAGGTTAAGGCCCCATTGATCATGCCGCTAATTCCCGCAATGCGACCGCTAAAGGCTAGCAGCACCGTTGCACTGAGTCCAATTAAAATGCCTCCCATAAGGGCGGATTGCCAAGGCACATTTGCCATATCAAGAGTCATTTGTTTAACTTCCACTGAGGATAGGGGCTGCGCCCCCTAACGCAATCAATTTTAGCACTAAATAACGAAACAGTAATATTAAAGTTCAATATTAAAGGTGAGGATTTGTTAACTTAGCCCCTGGGGCGGCTGAATTTGCTCCAGAAACGATCGTTTTAAGGTCGTGGGATTGAGATCCTCTAGGGGTTCAAGTTCTCCTAAGATCTGAACCTGCCCATAATGAACGATCGCAGCGGCATTGCTCGGATTCTTTTCGCCATTTAAGATCACGCCCAGGATGGGAATGTTGGCGGCTCCCAGTTGTCGTAAGGAGAGCAGAGTGTGATTGAGGGTACCCAAACCGCTGCGGGCCACTAAACAGACCGGTAATTTGAGGGCGTAGAACAAGTCCAAGATGAAATGGCGATCGTTTAAGGGGACGAGTAAGCCTCCAGCCCCTTCGACAATTAAGTGGGGCTTAGCGGTTTGGGGCAAGCGAATGTGCTCCAGAACAATGTCCACGCCATCGATCGCAGCAGAGGCATGGGGAGAGAGGGGCTGAGTGAGGCGATAGACTTCCGGTAAAAAATGGGATGAATCCAGTTGGGTCAAGGATTGGACTGTCTCCGTGTCCGTCATGGGCATCAGCCCAGATTGAATCGGTTTCCAGTAGGCTCCCCCTAGTCCTAGGGTCAGGAGAGCGGAGACGATCGTCTTGCCCACATCGGTATCGGTGCCCGTGACTATAAAGGCTGGGGGCCAGGGGGATAAATGAGGTGAAGTATTCATGACCTTTAAGTTAGTCGCTATTATTCCTGCACACTATAGGTGATCTCTTCTTCTTGATAGCCCGGCGGTTCAATATGAATGGTACTGCGAACGGGGGCATAGTGCTGTTCTAGATGCATTTCAATGGTTTCGGTGATGTTGTGGGCGGTGTGCAGATCTTCCGCATCTACGACGACGTGCATATCAATAAAAATCTGACGACCCAGCAAACCTCGGGACGCAATACTGTGGCAATTTAAGACTCCGGGAACCTTCATAACCACTTGGTGAATCGCCTCCGGAGCGATCGCTATTTCATCCACCAGCCAGGGCAAGTTGTCCCGCAGGACACACCAACTACTCCAGAGTACCAAGAGGGCCACGGGCAGAGTCAAAATCAAATCAATCCACTGGTAGCCTAGGAGCCAGACCCCCATTAACCCCAGAATCACCGCCAGGGTAATCCAAATGTCACTCATGGTGTGGTAGGCATCCGCCACCAGAATCGGGCTACCAATGCGACGACCCACGCTGCGCTCGTAAAAGGCAACAAAAATATTAACCCCCAGCACCAGAATCATAATCCAAAGATCTAGGGCTTCGAGTTCCACCCCCGCCGATCCATGCAGGAGCCGATTCACCGCCCCCTGTAAAATTTCAAAGCAGGCGGTTCCCAACAACGCTGCAATCCCTAAGGCCCCGACCGCTTCAAATTTTTGATGTCCGTAGGGATGGTCTCGATCGGGGGTGGGGGAGGATAATTGGTTGGTCAAGAGCCCTAAGACGTTGTTTAAGCTATCGGTAACACTATGGAGGGCATCCGCCATTAAACTCAAAGAGCCGGTCCACACTCCCACAATGAATTTTAAGCAGACCACGGCAATATTGAGGATTAAGGTTAAAACCAAAACCTCACGCACTTTCTGGCGATAGTCTGGGGCAAGGTGTCCCGGTAAAGTTTCCCGAGAGGAGGGGGAGGGGAGAGCAGAATGATGATCCATCGTATAGGCCTGTTAGGAATCCTTAGCAGCCTAGCAAATTCAGATGAATAACAGTTTAAAATCACAACCGGCTATCAACTTAAGGCGGAAGAGTGCGGCGCGGA
>JBEAPM010000473.1:0-9457 GCA_041164445.1 Cyanobacteriota bacterium | reverse complement strand
ACATTGGCTGGTGTGCAGTGGGTAAAAAATGGAAATCCCAATGTGTCCACCGCGAGATGCCGTTTGATCCCGTTCGTTGTCTTGTAGAAGCAAAACCCCTTCGATTTAATACTCGCATTGCAGGTGCTCTTCACTGCTTGCGAGTCTATGATCAGCAACCGAGTCCATCTTTTTTTTATTGACCTGCTCACGTACTTGTCCGTGCAAGATATCCATGAGTTTCTCGATCGACCCTGCTGCTCGCCACTGCTTATAGTGCCAGTAGACAGTGGAATAGGGTGGAAAGTCTTTGGGCAAGTCCTCCCAGTTACAACCATTTTTGAGTTGATACAACAAGCCGTCAATCAGTTGTCGATAGCTCCAAGCCAGGGGACGAGTTCGCTTTTTCTGAGGTAAGACTTCAGGCAACAGGGGCGCTAAGATTTCCCATTCTCGATCTGTAAGGCTACTTGAATAGGTCATGATGACTAGGTTTGAATACTAAATGAACACTATCCTCCTTTTATTAAGGATGTCAAATAGGCTCTATAGAGGAGGCGGGCAGCGCAGTCGCCCACAACAATTAATCCAAGTGCCCTGAGAAGGACAAGTTTAGCCTGTAAGAATAGAATGGAATCAAAGCCGTACTCTTCTATTAAATTTTTTCGCTTTCAATGGAAAGCCCAATTTTCGACTTTATAATTGACATTACCTTTTCCGGTCAGCCCATGGCGAATTCCCCTCTCACTTCAATCCCATCAACTCCGACCCGCCGTTGGGTCATTAGTGATGTACATGGACAATACAATACGCTAGTTCAGCTTCTTGCTCTGATGTCTCCCACCAGTAGTGATGAGGTTTATTTTGTAGGGGATCTCATCGATCGTGGTGCCGATAGCCGTAAGGTGGTGAAGTTGGTTCGAGAGGAAGGCTACACTACCCTAGTGGGTAACCATGAACAGATGATGATTGAGAGTTTTCATGCTGATGGTGAGGTGTCGGTTTACGATCTCCATGCCTGGATGGCCAATGGGGGCGATAGCACCTTTGAAAGCTATCAACAGGACTTGGAATCACTGTGGCAAGATGTCAATTGGTTCCGAAAGCAGCCCTATAGTCTAGATTTAGATGATATTTGGTTGGTTCATGCGGGGGTGAATCCTGCTGTTGCCTTAGGAGAACAGGTTGCGGATGATCTGTGCTGGATCCGAGATGATTTTCATCGTATAGAACATCCGTATTTTGAAGATAAATTGATCGTGATTGGCCATACGATTACCTTTACTTTTCCTCAGGTGAATCCAGGCGAGTTGGTGCAGGGGGTAGGCTGGCTTGGCATTGATACGGGGGCCTATCATCCTCGCAGTGGTTGGCTGACGGCGATCGATTTGAATCAGTGGGAAGTTTATCAATGTAATGTCCATACCAAGGAGAGTCGGATTCGTCCCTATGCCGAGCTTGAGCAGCAATATGCGCCGCGTAAGCGCGTCACGAAGTGCCCGGTGACCTGGCCCTTCTGGTTTAGTGCTTAAGATTGACGATCGCTCTGCTGACAGATTACGCTTAGATCTTGAAAAAAGAGAAAACCTGGCTCCTCTTGCTTCGGAGTAGGAGGGATGTCGTAGGCATTATGGCGGGCCGCTTTGTCGCCCATCGTAATGAATCGAGGTGCTCTAAAGTTGTTTACCCTTAGGTATCGATCGATGATTCTTCCTGGTGCAGTGGTTCGGGTTATCAACCCTAAAGATATTTACTATGGCTATCAAGGCTATGTTCAACGGGTTAGTAGCAAAAATGCGGCCATTCTCTTTGAAGGGGGGAATTGGGATAAGCTGGTCACTTTTCAGTTAAGGGAACTGGAGTTAGTGAAGTAGGCGGAACAGAGGATACTTCGATGCCGCAACTCCGGCCCTAAGACTATGCGTTTACCCTTGTTGGGAACCCAATCTGGCCGTTCTCTTAATCCAGACCATATTGCGGAGGTGGTGGAAACCGCAACCGCTGAATTTATGGCGCAGTGCCTGGAGCCGGAGGCGTTGGAGTTTGCGGCCATGCCGCCCTTTGGGTCATGGGTCTGGGCAGAGGATCCGGAGTCAAAGGCTCGGATTTATGGGGTTGTTTATCAGGTGAGTACCCGGCCGGTGGATACGATTCATCGTACCCGAGCATTAGGGTTATCCCTAGAAGAATTGCAAGCGGAACAGCCCCAGATTTTTGCGATGTTAAAAACGGAGTTTCAGGCGGCGATCGTTGGCTTTCAGGAGCCTGGCACCGGTCAGTCTGGGGGGACGATTCGTCAATACTTACCCCCCCGTCCTCCTCCCATTCATCAAGCGGTTTACCGCTGCAGTCCTGAAGACATTAAAACCTTTAGCGATCGTTTAGATTTTCTAACTACGGTATTGCGCCTCTCTGCGGCTCCTGTTGATAGTTTAATTGCTGCTATTTTGCGAGAAGGGTATCAAATTCGGAAGGCGGATCGTGATTGGCTTGTGGCAGCGGGACGCACGTTATCTATTCTTTTACGGGAAGATTACGATCGCCTCAGACTTATCTTAAATCAGGTTCATATGTAGCTATGCAAATCTTGTCCCTTAGTTTGAAGAATTTTAAGATTTACCACGATCGCTACTTTGAATTTCAGCCGGGGGTCAATGCAATTTGCGGCGAGAATGGTGCGGGTAAAACCAGTATTTTAGAGGCAATTGCCTGGGTTTTATTTAACTATACGGGGGGTTGTAAATTAGAGGAATTGCGTCGTCAGGGATCTTCCCATACGGAAGTCACGGTCAGTTTTGTTTCTAACCAAGATGGACGCACCTATCAAGTTCAGCGGCAAAGTGGCAAAAGCCGATCGAGTACCTATACCATTTTTGATCCTCAACTGCAGGTCAAGATCGACGGCATTCATCGGCTCGATGATGCCACCCAGTGGTTACAGGAACATTTGGGCATTCCCCAGAACCGTAAATTAGTCGCTGCTAAATATTTACCTAAGTTATTTGGTGAAGTGATTGGCATTCCTCAAGGAAGCTTTGCCAGTGATTTTTTGAAGTCACCAGAAAAGCGCAAGGAAATCTTTGACCCGATTCTGCAGGTGGAAGAGTATAAATTAGCCTTCCAAAAAGCGGCGGATGTGGAGAAGTTTGCCGAGTCTAAAGTGCGGGAAATTGAGTTCCAAGTGCAAAGTTATACCGATCGCTTAAAAGATTGGGACAGTCTCAAACAACAATTTACGGACTTGGAGTCAGCCTGTCAGCAGGAGCAACAACGCCTAGAGCAATTGCAAGGGGAGTTAAAAGCCAAAGCCGAGGCATGGCAGCAACTCCGGCAACAACAGGAAAGCCTGCAGCAACTCACCACCGCCCTAGAGCAGTGCCATTGGCAAATTCAAAACCAGGAAAGCCTTTACCAGCAGGAGAAGGAGCACTATCACAAAGCTCAGGAAGCTGTTCAGATCTGCGAGCAAACGCGATCGGCATACCAACGCTATCTAGCCTTGCAAGAGGAACAGCAAGGGCTGCACCAGCGGCGGCAAGAGCGGGATCACTTGCTGAAACGTCAAACGAATCTCACGCAAACCTGCCAACAGCAAAAAGTGCAGCAAGCTCAGGTCACGACCCAAGTTGAGCAACTCACGGCCTTTCGGGCACAACTCACGGACTTGGCGGAGCCTTTGCAGGAACAAGCTAGCCTCATCGCCCAGTCTCAGGATTTGCTGCAACAGATTCAGCACTATAAAACCCTGGAAGGACAACACAAAGCAGGGCAAAAACAACAACAGCGGCTGCAATATCAGTTCGGTTTAGTGGGCACTGAAATTCAGCGGTTGGAGCAGTTAGAAGCAGTTGCTCAGCAGGCAGGGAGTTTAGAAGAACAACGCCAGCGCCTCCAACACCAATTGGCTCATCGCCAAGCTGCGCTGCAGTTTTACCAAGAGTTACATCACCTGTGGCAACGGGGACAGGCGGGACAAACTCAGTATCAAGATTCAGTGACCAACGTTCAAAGCCTACTCCGATCGCTAGCGGAAGCAATGCCCCTCTGGGTTCCCCAGTTGCAGCAAATTCAAACCACCTTAGAGTCTGGGTTAACCCTGCAGACCCAACAACTCCAAGGCATCGCCCAGATTTTGCAGGACTTATCCACTCAAGTGAATGAAGCTCAACTCCAAACGCAACTGGAGGAGCTAGAGGAACAGTGGAAAACTGTCCAGGAGGCACAACTGCAACGAGCCAAACTGCCTAACTTACAACAACAGCAATACACCTATCACACGGAACTGCTAGAGGTACAGCAACAATTAAGCACAACGGAAACTGCCTTGGCACAACTTCCGATCTTAGAGACCCAACAGCAGCACCTGAATGCAACCCTCAAAGCGCTGGGAGATCCCCAGGGACAGGCTCAGTGGTTACAGCAACAGTTAGAGCGGGAGCCCCAGTTACAGCAACAACTTCGGGATCTAGAAGCTGCCACGATCGCTTTGGAGCAAGAACTGGCCCCGCTGCAGCAGGAGATCAACACCTACGCCAGTCTAGACGCAGACTTTCAGGATAAGTCCCAGCAACTTGAAACCCTCAAGGCAGACTACCAGCGCTACCTGCAGCAGGAAAACCTGGCCGCTACCCTGACCGCACGGGAAGCCCGCTGTCAGGAACTCCAAACCCAGTTAAGGGAACTGCAACAGCGTTACGAAGAACAGTATCAAACCTATCAACAACAGCAACAAGGCTACTCCCCCGAAGCCCTCAAACTAGCGGAAGAGACCTACCAAGAGAAACGATCGCAGCAAGCTTACTTAGAAGGCAGTCTGCAGGGGAAACGGCAAAATCTAGAGCAACTCAGCCAACTCCTCGCGCAGCGTCAGCAGTGGCAGGAAATCCTTAGAGCGTTAGAACAGGAACAGGTAGAAAAGCAAGCAGTTTATCAATTTTTGAAAGATGCCCGGAGCATCTACAACCAGAGTGGCCCCCGCATTACCGGCTATTATCTCGATGGAATTCGCCTAGAAGCCGATCGTTTATTTCGGGAGTTGATGAACCGCCCTGGTATGGCCCTCGATTGGACAGAAGATTATGAAATCCGAGTTCAGGAAGATCAGGCTTGGCGTAACTTCCGCACCCTTTCCGGAGGGGAACAAACGGCCGCTGCCTTAGCCATCCGCCTGGCCCTACTCAAGGTCTTAGCGGATCTGGATGTGGCCTTTTTTGATGAGCCCACGGTCAACCTGGATCAAGATCGTCGATCGCACTTGGCGGAGGCGCTGGCTAACCTCAAATCCTTTCAACAGTTATTTGTCATTAGCCACGATGACACCTTTGAAACCCTCACGGAAAATATTATTCGCTTAGAGCGATCGGCTAATCTCAATTAATGGTGGTGCTTAAAATTGGGGATAGGTTCTTTCCATTTCTGTCCGAAGTTGAGCAGCCAGACGAAACATTTCCTGACCCGTATGTAAATAGTTTTCATCGTAGCTGGTGGTAAAGTAGCCGAGTTCTTTGAGTCCATCCCCAATGTGACCTAAACAATAGTAAAGGGTGGCGGCAAACTGAGCTAATTTGGCAGGGTTGGCACAGGATTGAAAGCAGTTTTCTGCTTGACTCTGGCGTTCACCACAGCGATCTAAATAGCCTTGAAAGGCATCCAATAGCTCATCATCAAAGGGATCGGCGGCTAGGGCGTTAATTTCTGCTTTATAGGTTCGTAAGACCATCTCCATGACCTGATCAATGGGGAGATAAACCTGTTCTAACCAGTCCCGGATTAGGTCATCTTCGCTGACGGAATGCTTGCGGCGGCGTGGGGGGGACGGAGTACGTTGACCTCGCTCCCGCTCAACCCCAGGGCTAAAGGAGGCTTTGCTAAAGCGACGGGAGTCATAATCTTGTCGTCGTTTGAGATCCCCCAGGACTTCATAGGCCACATTGATGGCCACAATGCGATCGTGGTTCGCACTGGCATCTAACCCTGTGTAGCGATCGGGATGAAACTGCTTGGCAAGTTTGCGATAGGCTTGCTTAATTTCCGCCTGAGTCGCATCAGATTGGAGTCCTAAAACTTGGTAGTGATTCGCTTCAACCATAATGCCACTGGCTCTGAAGATCTAACGGTGCTCCTGGGGATAAGGAAATGCTAAGGAAATTTTAGGGCGCGTCATCGTTTAAGAGCAGAACCCTTATGGTATCGACATTTATCGCTAATTGAGGATAGCCCCTAGGGGCTGCAAACGACCTCTGGCCCAACATCTTCGACCGTTCCTCCCATGGTTTGGCAGGCCAGGTTCCAGGCTTCAAGTTCGTTCATACCTTCTGTGATATAGGTATCGTATAAGGATTGCAGACGATCGTTAAAGCTGATGGTGGGGGTGGCTTGTTGAGTTGCGGCATCTTGACGTTGACGTTGCTGCTGTTGTTGTTCATAGCGAATCACCTCCTCAATCCCCGCTTCGGCCCGGGTCAATAAGGGTTGAATTTGGCTCTGCCAGTAGGGGGTAGAACTCACTCCTCCTAAGAGGTCTTTTGCCGTGGCCCATTGACCATCCTCCAAGGCCGCTTGGGCTTTAGCGATCGTTTCTTCGTTGTCTTTCCATTCTTTGCGCCACCCTTCCCGTAGGTTTTGGGCGGTGGCCGTTGCGGGTGCTTCCAAGGGAATTTGAGCCAGGGTAACGATCGCCTCATCTAGTTTGCCCTCGACCACCTGGGTTTGGGCTTGCTCAATGATCTGAGCGGATAAGCGGTCTACGAGGGCTTGGGCCTCGTCGTAGGGCTGAGCCGACTCTGGAATGGCCAGAAATAGGGAGAGGGCTGAGCGAACCTCGCCGCTTTGGGCCAAGGCCTCCCCTAAGGCAAAATTACATTGTTCGCCGATCCTTTGGGCCTCCGTATAAAACCGGGAAGTGGAGGGGATGCTTTGGGCCGCATTGCTACAGGCCTCATGATCCGCCTGGGTTGCCAGGGTCTGTAACTGGACAAAGGCTTGCTGCTCCTGTTGACGATCGTGCCACTGTTGAAAAATCTTCACCCCGATTGCCAGGGCAACAATGGCTAAACTGCCAACCCCAATGGTATAGAGTAAGGTATTGAACCCTGAACGAGACTTTACATTCATATTATTCTTAAACTTATTCTAAAGGACACCTCAAAACCTCAAACTTGGTTCCAGTTTCTATGCAGTGGTCGGGAACGGGGCGGGTGGCTTAGTTGCCCACCACAGTGAATGGAGGTGCCCTAAGGCGTAATTTCCGCAAGAATTTGGTTTAACTCATTTACGTCTGCATGATATTTCTCACCACAAAAGTCACAGGAAATCTCGGCACCTTGATCTACCACAATCATATCCTGAAGTTCCGCCGCACCAAATAATTTTAGGGCACTCAGCATCCGCTGGGGTGAACAGGGGCAATGGTAACAGAGGGGCAGAGGATTGCCTAAAATCTGGGGGTTTAAGTCCCCTAGGGTGTAATCCAGAATTTCCGTTAGGGTTTTTCCCTCCGACAATTGGTGGGTAAAGCTATTTAAGTGACTGATCCGAGACTCTAAAAGTTCAATGAGGGGTTCATTATGGGAGGCACTCGGCAAAATTTGCACCAGCAAGCCTCCCGCCGCCTGCACGCCAGTTTCACTGGGTAGAACGCCGACCACTAAGGCGGACGGGGTTTGTTCAGAATGGGCTAAATAAAAGGCCACGTCTTCGCCAATTTCCCCCGTGACCAGTTCCACCGTACTGGTGTGAGGTTGTCCATAGCCTAGATCCCGGACAACGTGTAGATAGCCAACCCCCAGTGCTCCACTCACATCAAATTGACCCCGATCGTTGAGGGGCAATTCCACCTCAGGATGATGCACATAGCCGCGCACGGTTCCATTGAGACCCGCATCCACAAAGAGTCCCCCTAAGGGCCCGGATCCCCGGAGTCGTAGGTTTACCCGGGATTGTGGTTGTTTCATGCTAGAGGCTAAGAGCAGACCGGCGGCCATGCTGCGGCCGAGGGCAGTGGTGGCCAGAAAGGATAATTCATGGCGCTGCCGTGCTTCCGCCGTCAGCCCTGTGGTAATACAGCCCACCGCTCGAATACCGCCCTCAGCGGCTGTTGCCCGAATTAACTGATCTGTCATATTGCTCTGTGGTCTTAGAATCTCAAGATAGGTATTTTCCCCGTACTAGAACCTAGCACATCCCCGTTTGCCTGGGCACCTGCAGCATTTCCGGTTTTAACGTTGGAGACGTTAGAGACGACCCTATGGAAAGACTTAGAAATTGAGGGGAAGTTTCAGCGGCTGTTATTGATGGCTTGCCACTGAAAGTGCTGTACTCTTCTGCTTTAAGTTGGTAACCTTATTGATACATTTTAATGTCAACTTGTCTATGGATATATTTCCCTCTGTTCCTGCCCGTAGTTCCACCGAAAACACTCGTTATCAATATGATCAAAATCCCTACCCTGAAATTCCTGTTGATCAGTTGTTGATCTTTAAGGATCAAAGCTTATTACTGGCAAAGTGTAACTTCATTACGCCGTATTATCTACGGAATCGCGTCATTCCAGACTTGAGTCAATGCCACATTTTAGATGTCGGTTGTGGAAGCGGATGGAAAACCATAGCCCTGGCAATAGCCAACCCGGGTGCTCAAATTTTAGGAATTGATTTTTCTGCTGTTTCGATCGCCATGGCAAACGATCGTTGTAGGGCACATAATCTTACTGATCGAGTGCAGTTTCAGTGTTTGTCCTTAGAAGCATTACAAGAGATCGATCGGCAATTCGATATGATTCACTGTGATGAAATTTTATATTTAATTCAAGATCCTCTACTCTGTTTACAACTTTGCCAAGGACTTCTCAAACCTGATGGTATTATACGGGGTAACTTTCACAGCTTGTGGCAGCGTCATAACTTGTATCAAATGCAAGAATTTCTCCGGGAAATTGGTGTTTTCCATGAAAGTTCAGAACAGTCTGATATTGACCTAGGGCATGACATTTTTCAGGCATTGAAGCCAAGTGTGATCCTGAAAAAACGTTTATCTAAGCCAAAGTCTAACGAAGAGATTCGTATGAACTGGATGCTCCAAGGCGATCGAGGGTTTACCATACCTCAAGTGTTTGGATTGCTAGAAGCATCTAACTTAGAGTATATTCAAATGCTAGATTGGCCCAGTTGGCAGATATTAGAATTATTTGACAGTGCTGAAGATTTGAAAAATTCAGCCAATAGTTTAGACTTTTTGCTGATGGGCATTGCTGAAGCTGACCTTGAAACGCAGCTTAATTTATATGATCTTTTGAATCCCATTCACCGCTTAATTGACTTTTGGTGTGGTCATCCAGTCGATCTGACGAACATTCCGGCATCACCAGAAGATTGGACACCAGAGCAGTACCAGAAAACGATCGTTTCCTGGCATCCCTTACTCTTAGACGAAAGCATAGTCAAACAATTTGAAGAAGACTTACAAAATCTCAATCCTTTTA
>JBEAPM010000472.1:0-4017 GCA_041164445.1 Cyanobacteriota bacterium | reverse complement strand
TTTGTGGAGCAAATCCCCTTTCCTGAAACCCAAGGCTATGTGGAATCTGTCTTTGAAAATTACTGGAATTATCTTCGGTTGTATAACCCTGAAGTTGCGGAGTTAGTCAATGGTTTTCTCCTGGCCAAAGCGGATATTTGAAGATAGCCGCGACGCTCAAATTCTGGTCTTAAGCAGCTTTCTCCTGCTAGGGGTTTTGACCCGAGACTGGACTTTACACCCCTTGAGCGTAGCGGTAGCGATCGGCTCCTGTCTGCTCACCCAGGGTCTGGGGCAATCCATAAAAGCCGCTTTAGGGAGTGGTGCAAACCAGCAAAGTAGGGAACCGGATCCAGAGCCTGGTCTTTCCCCCAAGGGATTCAGTTTCGGGTCTTTAGCCCATTGCTTGGACAAAGTTACCCCGATTAACTGGCGCAGTCCCCTGATTACGGGTTTAGGCTTAAGCTTGTTACTCCGGGTAGATCACTGGGGATATATGGTCTTGGCGGCAGTGGTGGCGATCGGCAGTAAATTTTTACTGAAAATCCGCGACAAACATATTTTTAATCCCGCCAACCTGGGCATTGTGGCCGCTCTGACCCTCACACCAGGGACTTGGATCTCGCCGGGCCAGTGGGGAGAAGAGGGCTGGTATGCCCTACTCTTTTGCAGTGCTGCGGGGCTAGTGCTGCAACGCATTGGCCGTTGGGACACCTCCGTAACCTTTCTGGGCAGTTATACGGTTTTAGAAACCGCCCGATCTCTGTGGCTAGGATGGACGTGGGATGTCACGGCCCATCGTTTAATGAGCGGCTCTTTACTCATTTTTGTCTTTTTTATGGTCACCGATCCCCGCTCTATTCCCGATCGCTCCCGGGCTCGGATCCTTTGGGCTCTGGGCATTGCGTTCCTCACCTTTATGCTTCGGAATCAGTTTTTCCTCGCCACTGCCCCCTTCTGGGCGTTATTTTGGCTGGCTCCCCTATCCCCCGTGTTAGATTACTTCTGGCCCAGCGATCGCTTTGAGTGGAGCCACCCCCCGCAATGATAGGATGAATTCAAGAGGCTACCTAGAGGTTACCCTTGACGCACTCAAGACTATTGGTCAATCTGGCATTTTTGTCCCAAAAACCAACGGGATTAAGTAACTATGCTTTAAATCTTTTCCCCCATTTATGGGCCTTAGATCCCCTCATTCTTTGTCCTGAATTTGCACCTCTTCAAACGGATCCAAAGCGATCGTCCCGTACTCAGTTCACCTCCCCCCAACTCAGTCCGGATCAAGGCTTAAAAGGGCATCTGCGCCGCTTGCTTTGGACTCAGTTTCGTCTGCCACATTTCTATCGTCAGCATCAGAGTCCTTTACTCTTTTGTCCTATTCCAGAAGCGCCTCTAGGTCAAGGCTGTTCCACCGTGGTGATGGTGCATGACTTTATTCCGCTACGCTTTTCTAACCCCCGATCGTTTCTGAGTCTTTACTTTAAATTTTATTTACCTTGGATTCTCAAACAGTCCCGCCATATTCTCTGTAATTCCCAAAGCACCGCCGCAGATATTCAACACTTTTGTGGCATCGCCGATCGCCACATCACGGTCATTCCCCTCGCCTATAATACCGATCGTTATTATCCCCAAAACTTACCCCACCAGAACTATTTTCTCTACATTGGTCGCCCCGATCCCCATAAAAATCTCCGCCGAGTTTTAGAGGCCTTTGTACAAATTGCACCCCAGACTGATGCGGAGTTGTGGATTGGCGGGAGTGCCGATCCGCGCTATACGCCCGCACTACAAAGCGTTGTTGCCGCCCATGACTTAAGGGATCGTGTTAAATTTTTGGGTTATATTCCAGACCAAGACTTACCCTTGCTGCTCAATCAGTCCCTTGCTTTAATTTTCCCCAGTCTCTGGGAAGGTTTTGGTCTACCGGTTTTGGAAGCGATGGCCTGCGGCACACCGGTGATCACCTCCAATCAGTCTGCTTTACCCGAAGTGGCGGGAGAGGCAGCCTTGCTAGTGGATCCCTATAAGGTGGGTTCCATTGCTGAAGCCATGGAAGCGATCGTCAATGAGCCAGGCTTACGACAGGCGTTAAGGCAACGGGGACTAGTGCAAGCCCAACAATTTAGCTGGCAAAAAACCGGAGCAAAAACCATTGAAGTGCTCAGTCGTTTTCTTTAGGATCACATCCAAGGCTCTACCAGATCAGAATACTCAATGGGCAACACTCCAACCACATTCTCCGTGGGATTGGGCACAATATAGTAATTAATGAGTTCGCCCCCTTCAACCTTTTCGATCGCCTTCAAACCTTCTTCCATAGCCCGATTGACTTCTGAGACAGGGCCCCGAATGACGACAAAAAACTGTGAACTTTCCGCCAATTGATAATCGACTAACGTAACCCTTGCCGCTTTGACCATTGCATCTGCCGCAGCCAGAACCGGAGGAAAACCGAGGGTTTGAATAACACCAACTGCAGCAGGCATGGTCTTGGACTCCTAACGCGCTTCATCTATTAACACGAGATGAAAGTATCTTACGCGCAAAGGGGACAGGACGGAAGTAGTTGCTTCTTTCGTGCTTGTATAAGATATGTAAAGTTTTGGGAAGCTCGCAAAATCCAAAACCTAGTTCCAATTTCTACGCAAGAGTAGAAGCCGGCATAGCCGCCCGCCACATCCAGGTTCCCTTATTATCTTGACTGGTGGACTGACAATCTGATCGGGGACTTGCCACGAGAAGCTAAATTTCCCTTACTGATCAGGGTAGCCTGACCAGTATTCTCATTATGGGAACATTGCCCGGACTCCAAGCTATTGAGAATATTCTCAATAGCTCTATCTGAAAAGTCCAAGCACTCTTGCATTGTTGTCTTCAGGTCGATCCATTGACAAAGATGCTCCAGTTATTGAAGGTATAGTGTCAACGTGAATGACATCATGATTTGAGTTTAGTATTTTTACCATGCTTTTGCTTGCAATCAATAGGTCTTAACTTAAGGCTACGGTATAATAAGGCTCTCAGGACTTTTCCGGGTCAATAATCGAATACACTTAAGTAAATTATCAAATCGACCATGGATATGAACCAAACACAAATAAGAGTCGGGAATAATCAAGAAATTTTAGAGACTTTTATCTCGGATTCCCTAGAACAGGACATTGAAACAGATGAATCAGGTCTTGAAGAAGAAAGAGAAGAAATTAATCACCCATTCGATCCAACAAAAATCAAAATTAATACAGGATCACCAACGATCGATTTAATATTGAAGAGAATTAGGCATGGTGAAATAGAATTATCACCGGACTTTCAACGAGATTCTGATATTTGGAATGATATAATAAAGAGCAGACTAATTGAGTCTATTTTAATTCGTATCCCCTTACCTGCATTTTATTTAGATGCAACTGATGAAAATAAGTGGATAGTTATTGATGGGCAACAACGCTTGACAGCAATCAAAAATTTTGTACTTGGTGAAAAATTCAAAGAACAAGAAGATCCAAAAAAATTTAGACTTTGTAAGCTTGAATTTTTAGATCAATTTAATGATAAAACCTATGATGAATTACCAAGGAATTATCAACGACGAATTGACGAAACTGAAATTACCCTGTATCTTATTGAACCAGGCACTCCAGTTAATGTTAAATATAATATTTTCAAGCGAATTAACACGGGTGGTACTCCTCTCTCTCTTCAGGAGATTCGTCATGCTCTCAATCAGGGTAAGGTAACAGAACTTTTAAAAGCACTTGCTCATTCAAAAGAATTTAAGACCGCAACAGATAATGCTGTTAAAGATAAGCGCATGGCAGCCCGTGAAGTTGTTTTGCATTTTCTTGCATTTAAACTTACATCTTTTAATGAGTATGATCAGGAGGAATTTGACACTTTTCTTAATGATACTATGAAAAAAATTAATAGGATGTCTGACTCGGATATTCAGAACCTGAAAGAATCTTTTTTTAGAGCGATGAATATTGCTATAGATCTATTTGGTAAGGATGCCTTTCGTAAAAGAAAAGATAT
>JBEAPM010000471.1:0-8739 GCA_041164445.1 Cyanobacteriota bacterium | reverse complement strand
CGCTCCATCCAGACATGGGGCAATTGAATCAGATACCGAGGTTCTTGGGAGCCAAGAACTTTTAATAAGTTGCCTTGGGTTAAAGCCTGTTGAATTTCTGCAACGATCGCTTTCACCCGTTTAGGCTCAATGTGATGAAGGTGGCCGGTCAGGCGAAGATTTTGACCCTGTTCCAGGTATGTGGTGTAAACCGCACATTTGGCTGCCGTTGCCGCAGCATCTAAAAAAGCACCGTGACGATGCCCACTATCTCGCAGCGCACTAAAGGCGAGATGGACCAGGATTTGATCCAGCGGACTCAAACTTAACTGTTTAATCCACGCTTGATCGGTAAATTTGGATAGATCAGAGGAAGCGGCAGTAATGGACATAGGTGAAATCTTACCGTTGAGGGATGACAGTGTTTTGGCGCAGCTTAAGGACTCCAAAACATCAAAGTTCAAAGTTTAAACTTGAAAAGGGAAGCAGCAGGCACCCAACTGAGGAACTTATTCCTTGCGGCCGCTGCCCCGTTGGATACCCTCATCAAAGGCTGACCCCGAAGACAGCCGTACAGAAAGCGGAACAACGACAGATAAATCCATGGGAATTCTCCACAACTAGAAGCGGTACAAACGGACAAATAGAGCATCGCAGTGACTTATAGCGATCGTCAAAGGGCGACTACCGTTGAGGAGGACTGCCTATTTAGTCTCTAACCTTGACCGCATCGTTGCCCGTAGTCGTGATTGCCCGTAGTCGTGATTACCTGTAGCTGTTATGACCTGTAGTTGTGTGTACCCGAGTAGGGGCGATCTCTGCGGGGTCTGACCCCCAACTTCAGTCCTATGGGTTCTGTTTTTAGCTGGGGTTACAACCGTTTTTCCCAATCCCGATCGACCTGATCTGACCGTTCTACTTCCTGCTCCAACAAGTCTTCTTCCGTGGAGTAGGCAATATCTTTAGCACCAATAATTTGTTTGGCACCAAACTGACGGGCATAGCTAATTTTTTGCTGTAGATCAGGATCTGGATCCCTAAGAATTTCCGCTTGAGCTTGACGTTTGCGATTCCGAGCTTCTACCCCTAAATTGCGAGATTGAAGGACGAAAAAGCGCAGGAGGGGAATGCCTAAAAAGCCCAAGGCATAGATTAGCAAAATCCAGTAAATAGACTGAACAAAGCCTAAATATCCCCCCAGTTCTTCGATCGCTTCCCCCTGTAGTAAAACCCCTAAAACGATCGCAAGCAGTAAGTTAAAACACCCTAAGCCAATGGACAGAAAGAGTTGACCCTTTCCGGCTTGGCTAAAATCCCAACGGGCTTCTTCTAGGTAAGGGGAAACCTGTCTATCTTCTGCTTCTTTTGCCATCACCTGCAGTTCAGGGAAGTAATAGACAATGCCGCCGTTATCCGCCACTTCGGGGTAACCATTGAACCGCAGTAAAACCGGCAAGACATAATCTTCCGAGTCCTGACTAGGGGACGGGACTGCATTTAAATACGGTGCAACCTGTTCCGCCACGATCGCGCCGTCATGATTACGAATAAGACTGCCAATACTTTGCCAGCGTCGTTCCTCTAAGTCAGCATTGGGATTCCCATCTCCAAATAGGAACGAAAAGATTGCTTCTAAGAAGTTCAGATCAGACTCAGACCCCTTATCTTGATTTTTAGCCTTCTTCTGTTGTTTTTTAGTTTTAGACGGTTGACTGCTGTATCGCGCACCCCGGCGATGATCTGAAAAGTTAAATATATACCAGAGATTCCAAAGGTTATTCGATCGGAAAAGAAAATCAAGACCGAACCCATCACCCTCTCTCTTTTTCTCCTTTTCGCCCTGCTGAGAATTCACGGCAATAATAATGATCACGATCGCTACTAACATGAGCAGAATCGACAAAATCAGCAGTATCCCAAAGGAAATCCGGATCAGATAAAAGGAAACTTGCCACACTTTCCCCAGGCTTTCCTTGACCCGGAGCTTCCAGAACTTATTGAGCAGAACCGTGCGTAAACTTTCAGGGAAAAGATAAACAATTTCACCGGTTTCCGAAACCTGTAAATGTCCCCCCGCATCCGAGGCTAAGGCCACTAAACCCTGCTGGGCCCGTTCAAGTTCCAGACCAGACTGTACCGCCACATCTCCCACTGTGACGCGATATCCCAATTGCTCTACGGCCTTAAGAATTGCTGGACGTTCATTCATCTTGTTTACCCCTCACTGCGGCGCACTACCGTTCAACTTTGCGACTGATTTGTTATAGCGGTTATAGGCGATAAAAATAGCTTGTGCAACTGCAGCAGCTTAAACAGTCAGATCCCCAGTCTCTTCTTGAGCGCCAGTCTAGTACTGGATTTTTGCCGAGAAACTGGGGATTCAGAAAGGGTTGCCTCTGCTGTTACTGAACGACAAAGACAGCACAAGGAGCATGGTGTAAGACATAGTTGCTGACACTGCCCAGCAACATCTCCGTTAAGCCACTGCGGCCCCTGCGACCGAGCACAATCAGATCCGCTTGCCAGGTTTTTGCCAAGTTACAAATCTGAGAACCGGGTTCCCCCTGACGACTATCCCACTCTGTCGCAATCCCTTGGCGAGTGGCCATCTCACATTGATCCTGCAACCACTGTTCTTGTTCTTTGAGGGCATGGTGAATGTGCTGATCCGCAATGGAAACCGCTGTCCGGGTATCTAAGCCATACATTCCCAGACCAATCAGACCGCTGGCCGTCTCCGTGGGGGCAGGAATGGCATCCGGTAAGCAAGCCAAAATCATCAGTTTGCTTTGGTAGCACCGGGCCAAAGACAGGGCCTGGAGCAAGATATGCTCAGGCTCATCAGAGCGGCCAACACTATGGGAATCGAGTGCCACCAGGATTCTCTCGATCGTGGGCAGGGTTACGGGCATGGGAGAGACTACGACACCTTCTGCGGTGTGTTCTTCAGTGCGATCATGCTGGATAGCAGACGTTTCAGACATGAACCTTTCTCCTCTCAAACTCTTAGGGCAAAAGCATCTGCCTCTTTTATCGCATGGGGAAGGGACGAGTAGGGCAAAAAGATAAAGAACTACATGAATTGAAAAAGAACTTACAATTAAAGGATGGGCTTAGGGAATGGAGAGGGCGCTTAACTTCTATGCACGATTGGCAATGGTGTGAACAGTTTGGTCTGTCGTATTTGACCTGTGATTTGTTAAGTCCCTGGTTTCATGGCTTTTTCTCTCGATCGACCTGGCCCGCTAAACCTGAAACGATCGCTGACCAATTGACGGCTCATAAGGCTTGGGGGGAGCAAAGCGTTCTCACCTTTCGGACTAAGCAAGTGCATGGGAAACAGGTGCTGCCCGTAGAAACCCTCTCTCCCCTGGGAATGCCCTCCGCTAGCGACTCCTTAGATTTAGAGGACGCAGATGGCTTGATTGCGGCCCCCCGATCGTCTCCTCAAGGGGTCTGGGTTGCGAGTGCAGATTGCACGCCGGTACTGATTGGCGATGTTTCTACCCGTCAGGTGGCCGCGATCCATGCCGGGTGGCGAGGAACCGCTGCTCAGATTGTTCCGGCCGCTCTCGAACAACTGGAACACCGGGGCAGCCAACTCAAGGATTTACGCATTGCCCTCGGCCCTGCCATCAGTGGCACGGTTTATCAGGTCGATCGCTCCGTTGCCCTACAAGTCTGTGAAACGATCGCTCCGGAGCCCTTGACCCCAGAAACCTTAGACGAAGCCATGGCCGCGCTAGAGGGGATGCCGTTGCTCCCCGATCCAGAACCGGGCAAGGTGCGTCTCGATGTTCGCCAAGTCATTGCCGCGCAACTGAGACAACGGGGCATTAGCGAAGAACAAGTTGCCATTGCACCCTACTGCACCTATCAAAGTCCGGAAACGTTTTTCTCCTATCGCCGCACCGGAGAAAAAGCCGTGCAATGGTCAGGGATTGTGGCTGATTAGGGGAAGGTTCAGGGCAAGCGCGATCGCCTTCAGGTGCCGCTATTCCGTTGCTGCCGAGTAGTCCCGTGGGCTGGAATTTCTCCTATTGGCTGATCCCACTTTATGGCATGATGACACATATCAATGATCCGAGGGGTCGGCCGTGCTGCCCTTGACGATCGCAACTTAGCAAACAGCTTTGTTACCAATCTATTTCAATATATTAACCGGGAGAAAAAGATGTTAATTGTGTTTCAACTCGCTTTGGTTGCCCTTGTTTTGCTGTCCTTTCTGCTCGTCGTCGGGGTTCCTGTCGGCTATGCGACGAACCAAAACTGGCCCTTAGCCAAGCAACTGATTTTTGTCGGTTCCTTAGTATGGGTTGCTTTAGTCGTTGTGGTGGGCGTTCTCAACTATTTTGTGGTTTAACGACCTCCTGCTGAACAGGGAACGCGGAAACGCCTATACCGTCCGAGTTCCCTCTTCCCGAACCCTTAACTTCTGTCTCCAGATTCCCTTTATCCCCTGGACTGGCCAGGGTGAGCTTTGATTTTGTTCCTTAGCCCGTTCGAGAGGTTACGCCGCCATGGCAGTCTACGAAGGTAGTTTTATTAACAGCGATCGCTTTCGGTTTGCGATCGTGATTGGGCGATTTAACGATCTCGTGACGGGAAAATTATTAGCAGGCTGTCAAGATTGTCTGAAGCGTCATGGGGTCGATCCCACGCCCGAAGGCTCCCAAGTGGATTATGTCTGGGTTCCGGGCAGTTTAGAAATTCCGATCGTCGCTCGTCAGTTAGCGCTCTCCCAGCGATATGACGCAATTATTTGTTTAGGGGCGGTGATTCGGGGGCAAACCCCCCATTTTGACTATGTATCCGCAGAGGTGGCCAAAGGGGTTGCCGCCACCGGATTTCAGACCGGCGTACCGGTAATTTTTGGGGTATTGACCGTCGATACCTTGCAACAGGCCCTAGAGCGGGCCGGTATTAAGAGTAATTTGGGCTGGAGCTATGCCATGAGTGCCTTGGAAATGGCGAGCCTCATGGCGCAGCTTAAAACTTAACAACTTAAAGGTCATCCTCTGACTCAGCAGTGGGCAGGGTGACAAAATGGTAGGGCGGCAGCGGTGGACTGACCTGAATTTGCCACTCAGAATGGGTTTCTTCCCATTGCAGAATTTGTTTGTGTAAATGGGGTTCTCGCTTAAAACTCACCAGCAAGTAGGCCCGGGGCGTTTCCCCTTCGACCCAAATACTGTAGGGATAGGCCCGCTGAATCTTTTGTTGGAGAGCGATCCATTGATCCTGTTGGGTTTGAAGGCGATCGTTTTCCGTTAAGAGCCGTTTCTTTTTGGCCAGAAAATAATCTCTGCCCTTAGCGGGCTCCGGTGCGGTGGCAATGTTAGGGGAGGGAAGGGCTCGGGGGGTAAAGGAGGGGGTAAATTCCGCTTGATCCTGAAATTGCGCTAATTGCTCGCCATACAACGCCGCATGATCGATGAGATAACCCTCTAGCTGTTCCCGATCCAGAAACTGGGAGCCGAAGCGCAGCGGCAGCACCGGGGTTTGCTCAAAGATCGCCTGCACAATCCGATCGTGATGGATCACCGCTTTCAGTAAAGCATCCTCCTCCTGGGGAACGCCATCGGCAAAAGGGTTTTCTTCCACCACCGCATAGAGGGAGCCTTGTCCCCAGATCTGCAAGGGATTCCGTAGTCCTGCAAGTGACGACAGGTCTAAGTCTGAAGTGGAGATTAGGGCATAGATATAGATCATCGGCAAAAAGGGTTAAGGTTACCAGTATGCTGGAGAGAGCCTAATTTCTGGGAGAATAACTTCACTATGAATCATGCCAGGGAACTGCAAACCGCGATCGCAGCCGTCCAACAGGCCGCCCTGCTCTGTGAACAGGTTCGTCACCAAATTGTGCCTGCAGCCTTAGAGAAAAACGATCGCAGTCCCGTCACCGTAGCGGATTTTGGTGCTCAGGCGATCGTCGGACGGGCTTTGCAAGCAGATTTTCCGAGCGATCCCCTCATTGCCGAAGAAGATTCGGGATTATTGCGCCAACCAGAACAAGCTGCAACTTTACAACAAATCCAAACCTTTCTAAACCCGATCGTGCCCACGGCGGATCCGGCAGAGGCTTTAGCCTGGATTGATCATGGCAAAACGGCCTCCGGCACGGGTAACCCCGATCGCTTTTGGACTTTAGACCCTATCGATGGCACGAAGGGCTTTCTCCGGGGAGATCAGTATGCCATTGCCTTGGGTTTAGTGGAAAACGGTACGATTCAACTGGGAATTTTAGGCTGTCCCGCCTTGACCTTGGGGGCTCATACGGGGGTTTTACTCGTGGCCATGCGGGGCCAGGGAACTCGCTTATTTCCCTTAGCGGGTCTGGATCTCCAAGGCGGGAAAACCGCCGAAGCGCTCTTTGAGGAAGCTCAAGTTCTTCAGGTGGTGCAAACCACCGCATCGGATCAGTTTCGCTTTGTGGAAAGTGTGGAAGCAGCCCACGGCAATCAAACCCTCCAGCAAACGATCGCCCAGGCGGTGGGCATCACTGCCCCATCTGTGCGGATGGACAGTCAAGCCAAATATGGCGCTGTGGCAGCCGGAGAAGCCGCCCTCTACCTGCGCCTGCCCTCCCCTAAAACCCCAGACTACCGGGAAAAAATTTGGGATCATGCCGCCGGAGCGATCGTCATTGAGGAAGCGGGGGGCAAGGTCACGGATATGCACGGTAAGCCCTTAGATTTTTCCCTGGGTAAAACCCTCGCCCAAAACCAAGGTGTTATTGCCAGTAACGGCACTATTCACGACACGGTGTTAGCAGCCTTAGCCAAGCTATAAGGTCATTCGTTCCACGGCAAGCGAAAAAATTTAAGGGCAGAGTGCAACGCTCCGCGCCGTACTCTGCCCCCTTAAGCTGCGAGCCGTGGAGACGGTAACCACCCTTCATCTCCACGGGAAATAGTTCTGAAACTGTCTTAATTCCCAATTTACCTCACTACTTTGAGACTTAACACAAACTCATACGGAACTAGGAACGATCGTCTTTTCATATCACCCAAAAGCGCCACTCATGTTTTGAAACGCATTTGTTTCACTGTAAATCGATAAATTGGCTCTGAACGATCGTTGATATTCTTCGATCGCTACTCCACCCCTACATTTAATCGCCAAGATCCCCGGTTTCTGTGGACTAACCTCAAATGATTGAGCTTCGTTCTAGGAGAAACCGGGGATCTGAGAATAGTTGCACATCACATCAACCTACGCTCAAGTTACAAAAATCCAAGTCGCTACCTTGAGGTAAATAAACACCCCTAACACATCCACCACAGTGGTGATAAAGGGGGCTGACATCAGGGCGGGATCTAAGCCCACCCGCTCAAAGAGCAAGGGTAAGGTGGCCCCCGCTGTGGAAGAGAGAATAGAAATGGCCACGAGGCTAATCCCCACGGCGATCGCTACGCCGGGATAGTTGGGTTGTAACCAGTAGGCCCACAGGGTAACCACCGCCGCCAACATAATGCCCAAAATCACCCCAGCAGACGCTTCCCGGAGAATCACCTTTAAGGGGCCAATACTGCGGAGCCGTTCTGTATTTAAGCCCCGAATCACCACCGTGGAGGATTGGGCCCCTACGTTCCCTCCCGTGCCAATTAAGAGCGGAATAAAGGCCGCCAGGGCCACCACCTGCTGCAAAATATCTTGTTGACTACTAATCACCGCACTGGTGCCCGTATTGGTAATCAACAGCACAAAGAGCCAGACCACCCGACGACGGGCCACGGTGATCAGGTTTGTCTGAAAATAGTCATCATTCCCGGCTTGCACCCCCCCCAAGGCATAGATGTCTTCCGTGGTTTCCTCTTCGAGAATATCAATGATGTCATCTACCGTAATAATGCCCACTAAGCGGCGTTCTCGATCGACCACGGGCACCGCCAAAAAGTCGTAGCGTTGGATAATGCGGGCTACTTCTTCCTGATCGGTATAGGTATCGATCGCAATCACATCTCGGGTCATAATTTCGCCAATGGTCTCCCCCGGTTGGGCCACCACAATATCCCGCAAGGACAAAATCCCTGTTAGGCGGCGGGCATTGTCCGTTACATAGAGGTAATAAACGGTTTCGGTGATGTCCGCCAAGCTGCGAATCCGATCGATCGCTTGGGCGGCCGTCATATTTTCCTTGAGGGAGAGATATTCCGGAGTCATAATCCGCCCAGCGGTGCCCGCCTCATAGCCCAGCAAGAGGGCCGTACTGTTCCACTCTTCGGGGCTGAGTTCTTTGCGGAGCCGTCGCACCACCTTCGCGGGCAGTTCATCAAACAGACGAGCCCGATCGTCCGGCGACATCTGATCCACAATGTCCAATAACTCTTGGCGCTTAAATTCCTGCATTAAATCCTGCTGAATGCTGGAATCTAAATGCTCATAGACCTCGATCGCTTCATCCTTAGACAGTAAGCGAAAAGCAATGGCCTGCATCGCCTCCGGCAGCCCTCCGATCGCCTCGGCAATATCCGCCGGTTGCACCGGGATCAATAACGCCTTCGCCCCCCGCAAATTCTCCTGTTCCAGTAAAACTTGAAGCTGAGCCTGAACGAGCAAAGATACGTCCTGGCGTGCCTTTAAGCGATTTCCCGTTGGATTGTCTGTCACCAAGTCCCCCTTTGCCCTGTTATAGGATGAATGGTTACGGCCGAGCGCGGATCAGCCTTGGATTAGGATAAACGCAACCATTACTTTATAATCATTCCCGGTTGTGTGACTGATTTTGGTGAAATATTGCGTGAACCGATCTAGATT
>JBEAPM010000470.1:0-7907 GCA_041164445.1 Cyanobacteriota bacterium | reverse complement strand
CCCGCAGGCGATATTGGTTGAGGTGATAATCGCCAGGGGGCAGGGTGACTTCATGAATTAAGGGATCGTTGGGGGTGGGAAACAGTTGGTAGGAAGCCGTATTCCAGACATTGCCCCAGTTGTTAAAATCCCCCACCAGGGTCAAGCGATCGTGAGTATTACCCACTAAGACCCGAAAGGTAACAGAACCATCGTCATTAAAACGCACCCCGGCATCGGGTTGATACGTATCGGGATTCTGCTGGGGAATATGCTCTAAAAAGTCGGTAGAGGCCAAGTGCAGTTGAGCCGCATCTGGGCTAATGACATAATGCTGTACCGTCTCATCGTCTAACAAATCCTCCAGGTCTCCCACGACCCCTAAGTTTGGATCTTGATAGCGATCCATCACCCCTTGCCATAACCGAGACACGGCACGAATGACAAAGCGTGAAGGGCCACTGACTTGTTGCCGCACGATTTGCCAAAAGCTGGGAGCGGGACTGGGAGGAGATTCTCCTAACAGGGGAGCTTTGGTGAAGGGAAGTGTTCCAAACAGAGACTCAGCAGCCGTCGAGGGCGGAACCAATGAGACTTGGGGGGCGGGGGATGTCATCCCCAGTGGCAACTTGGGCGAAGTTACGTTCAACTGATGAATCAGATGAAGCGCCAATAAATCCATAGAAAGAGGTCTCCTGGTGAAATTAAAGAAGCTGACGGCTTAGGGGCTGTCATGATTTGCAGGACAGATGTTCTCAGATCCAGGGTTGAAGCCCCTAGCTGATAATCTTGGGATGGATGGGGTAAATTCTCCCGCACCAGCTCCTAGAGCAACCTTGGTTTACAAGGTCACAAAGCCTTGTAAGAGGAAGAATTTTCAGAAATTTTAACGATTCTTTTACATTTTTACAAGAACTTAACATCCTCCGCCCTCAATGGCTTGTCCTTCGGTCAAGGATGATCCCTGTACGGGGAAAGACCAAAATCAAGTAAGTTGGTATGCACGACATCAATAGTGAACCATTAAGCAACTATGACAAAAGCATGGGTTTTTCCGGGACAAGGGTCACAGGCGGTAGGCATGGATCAGGATTTGGCAACGCAACCAGCCGGACAAGCCCGGTTTAAAGAAGCCTCGGACATTTTAGGCTGGTCTGTGATCGATCGCTGTCAAGGGGATCTCGATACCTTGTCTCGGACGCTGTATACCCAGCCCTGCCTGTACACGGTGGAAGCCATTTTAGTGGATGCCTTAAAAGCTCAAGGTCAGCAGCCCGATTTTGTCGCGGGTCACAGTTTAGGGGAATATGTGGCCCTGTATGCGGCGGGGGTGTTTGATTTTGCCACGGGCTTAAAACTGGTGAAACGGCGAGCCGAATTGATGGATCAAGCGTCTGGGGGTATGATGGCGGCCCTCTTGGGCTTTAAGGAAGATCAATTAGCAACAGCGATCGCTGCGACCCCCGAAGTCATTATTGCCAATGATAACTGTCCGGGACAGGTAGTGATTTCAGGGACTCCTGAAGCGGTAGAAGCGGTGCTGGCCCAAGTGAAAACCAGAAAAGCGGTTCCCCTCAAGGTCTCCGGTGCGTTTCACTCGTCCTTTATGGAAAGTGCTGCTCACGAGTACCAAATGCTGCTGGATATTGTCAATTTTGCCCCTGCCCAAGTTCCTGTAATCTCTAATGTGGAACCGGAAGCGGAAACCAACCCAGACATTCTTAAAGCGCGGCTGGTGCGGCAAATGACCGGGCCCGTGCGCTGGCGCGAGACGGGGTTAACCTTGGAAAAACTCGGGGTCGATACGGTGCTCGAAATTGGACCTGGCAGTGTGCTTACCGGGCTGATGAAGCGGATTGTTACGGGACTGACCCTGGTCAATTACGCCGATCTGGCTAGTGTGGCAAGCTAAGGTCTCCTCCCCATGATCGACCCGATCCTGCGGCGGGATCCCCAAACGTTCCCGCCTTCCCCACATTAGCGACCATCCGATCCTGATCAGGACAACTTTTAGGATTGATCAGAAAATATCTGAGTGATCACTAGAAATTCTTAAGATTTTATGATTAGATAATAATCAATGAGAAAAGGAAAGTTTATAGACTTTAGTCTATGATTCGCCTTGGTAAGATTCTTCGGAAATTTCTTGCCGAATCCTAGATTCCTGGATGCCCTTGGGGCAACGGTCCGCAAGATTTTTAGATCAAATGCGGTTATTTGCGTTGCCATAGTGTTGCATTAAGCTCAACTTTCTAAACACCTTTAATTTTAAACATCCCTAATGACCACCGGGCACCTCGAAAAATCCACCCCTGGGTTTCTATTACGCCGTAAGCCGTAAATAGGGATTATGGCGAGGGGCGCAGCCTCTCGCCAGTCCATCGAGGATCCCTAAGCATTAAGCGTTGTCGCTCCTTCTGAGAGCGATCGTGGACTGGTTTGGCCTCGAACTCTTGCTTTGCTCACATTACTAATCTACTGTTCATGCAAATCACCCATTTAATAAATAGCTGGTCTTCAGTACCTTTGATCTACGGTGTGACAGAGACCACTCCCCTCTCTCTCAATGAAAGTGAGAGGGCTCCTTTTGTCCTAACTAGTGTTTTACTCAGCTTAGTGGCGGTGTACTTGGTCAGTAAGTTAGGGGGAGAACTGTCCAAGCGGTTTAGTCTTCCCCCTGTATTAGGTGAACTAGTTGGGGGTGTAGTGGTAGGGGTATCTGCCCTGCACTTCCTCGTCTTTCCCGAAACGGGGGCAACCGCCAGTGATTCTCTGCTGATGGGCTTGATGCAAACCCTAGGCAATCTGGATCTCGAGAGCATTAACCACATCTTCCAGAGTCAGAGTGAAGTCATTTCAGTCCTAGCGGAGTTGGGGGTCATTGTCCTCCTCTTTGAAATTGGCTTGGAGTCTGACCTGCGGGAGTTAACTAAGGTGGGTTACCAGGCCGCGATCGTTGCGGTGGTTGGGGTTGCAGCACCTTTTGCTCTGGGTACGGTGGGTTTAGTGCTATTCTTCCACACCCCCTTAATTCCGGCGATTTTTGCGGGGGCAGCCCTGACGGCAACGAGTATTGGTATTACCTCTAAGGTCTTGTCCGAACTCGGTCACCTCAAGTCCACTGAAGGGCAAATCATTGTCGGTGCGGCGGTGATGGATGATGTGTTGGGGATTATTGTGCTGGCAGTGGTGGCGAGTTTAGCCAAAACCGGTGAAGTGGACTTACTCAATGTGGTCTATCTGATTCTCAGTGCCACCGGCTTCCTCCTCGGTGCCATTCTCCTCGGTAAATTCTTTAACAAGGGCTTTGTGGCGATCGCTGATAAACTGCAAACTCGCGGTGCCTTACTGATTCCCGCCTTTACCTTTGCCTTAGTGATGGCGGTGATTGCCAACTTGATTCACCTAGAAGCGATTTTAGGAGCCTTTGCAGCAGGGTTAGTCTTGGATGAAACCGATAAGCGCAAAGAGTTGGATCAGCAGGTGATGCCCATTGCGGACATCTTAGTGCCCATCTTTTTTGTCACGGTGGGAGCGAAGGCAGATTTAAGCGTATTGAACCCAACGATCGCTGAAAACCGTGAAGGTCTGATTATTGCCGCCTTCTTAATTAGCGTTGCCATTGTGGGCAAAGTGGTGACGGGCTGGACGGTGTTTGGACAACCGAATATTAACCGCTTAGCGATCGGGGTGGGGATGATTCCCCGAGGTGAAGTGGGCTTAGTCTTTGCTGGGATTGGTTCTGCCAGCGGTGTCTTAGATAAACCCCTCGAAGCAGCCATCATCGTCATGGTCATTTTGACGACCTTTTTGGCTCCGCCTCTCTTGCAGCTTGCCTTGAAATCCCCCAGTGAGGAACCGTCGGAAACCCCTGAAACGGAGGGTGTGGTCAGCGTTCCTCCCCTGGCAACCGTCAAGGACTAGAGGGCTGCCCTGTCCTCAGCCCTTTGCAATCTGCAGACGGTTCGAGGACACAAGGCCTTAACTTCAGGCGGTAGGGTGCCCTCCATTTCCCTCGGGTACTCTACCGTTGAACGTTTTTACGGCTGAGGAGCCCCTCGAAAACCCCCTTCCCGGCTCCATTCCCGTGCTCAAGAAGGTTTGTCTTCACAACGGGCTGAGGACTGCTGTATTCTGGTACGCAGAAGCTGGGAGCCTGAAAATCTGATCCTAGAATTCCCGTCTCCTAGAGCCGGGATGGTCACCGTCAGCTTTCTCTCTCATCAGAACCGAAATCCCTATCCACTCGTGGACAATCAAAAAATTTTTTAATTTATGTTGATCCTAGAAGCCTGTATTTTTGCAACCGTTTTATTCGGTTTTTTGGGCATTATTCTTAAAAAAAATCTAATGATGAAAATCATCGCCATGGATGTGATGAGTACGGGAGTCATTGCCTTTTATGTCTTCATTTCAACCCATAGTGGTGTGTTTACTCCCATTTTAGGAGAAAGTCCTCAGGGTACTTATGCTGATCCCGTTCCCCAAGCTGTGATTTTAACGGCGATCGTCATTGGGTTTTCAATTCAAGCCTTGATGTTAGTGGGCGTGATGAAGTTAGCGAAAGATAATCCAACGTTAGAAATCGATGAAATTGAAAAGATACATTCACCGAAGCCTTCAGCGAAGTCACAATGAATATGAATCTATTAATCAGTACCCTAGGGGGGCTGCAGGGGTTGACTCCCCTCCGAATTCCGCTCATGTTGGTGTGGGTCACCTTTCCCTTTTTGATAGGGTTTAGTATTTACCTCTTACCCAAAATCTCACGGGTATTAGCGTTATCGGTAGCGATCGTTTCTGGGGGGTATGCCTTACTGCAATTCGGGGGTCTGGAACCGTTAACGGTCGAATTACTGGATCACTTTGGCGTTACCTTAACCGTAGATACCCTGGGCGCTTACTTCATTTTAACCAATGCCCTGGTGACGATCGCTGTGTTGTCCTACTGTTGGTCAACGGGAAAATCTGCTTTTTTTTATACCCAGTTGATTTTGCTCCATGGCAGTGTCAATGCTGTGTTTATCTGTTCGGACTTCATTAGTTTATACGTTGCCTTAGAAGTCATCAGCATTGCCGCCTTTTTATTGATTTCCTATCCCCGCAGCGATCGTTCCATTTGGGTGGCCTTGCGCTATCTCTTTGTCAGCAATACGGGAATGTTGTTTTACCTGATTGGAGCAGCCCTCGTTTATCAACACAATCAATCCTTTGCCTTTGCGGGCATAGAAACCGCCCCCC
The DNA here is from genome assembly GCA_041164445.1 of Cyanobacteriota bacterium. GTDB lineage: Bacteria > Cyanobacteriota > Cyanobacteriia > Prochlorotrichales > Prochlorotrichaceae > JBEAPM01. Next base: position 2,687 of record JBEAPM010000470.1, on the reverse strand, counting down.
CCGAAGCGATCGCCCTCATTTTTGTGGGCTTGCTCACCAAAGGAGGCATCTTTGCCTCGGGGCTGTGGTTACCCCTAACCCACTCAGAGGCGGAAACCCCCATCTCAGCGATGCTTTCCGGGGTTGTAGTCAAGGCGGGAGTCTTGCCCTTGCTGCGCTTTGCCCTCATCTCTCCAGATCTAGATCCCATCGTGCGGACTTTAGGCATTGCCACCGCATTAATGGGGGTCACCTGTGCCATTTTCAGCAAAGACACTAAACGGATGTTAGCCTTTCATACGGTGTCCCAGTTGGGGTTTGTCCTTGCGGCACCCGCTGTGGGGGGGTTCTATGCCTTAACCCACGGTTTGGTCAAAGCCGGACTTTTTCTGTTAGCCGGGAATTTACCCAGTCGCAGTTTCAAAGATCTGAAAAAACACCCCATTGCCACTAACCTCTGGATCCCCTTAACGATCGCCAGTTTCTCCATTGCGGGCTTACCGTTATTGGCCGGATTTGGGGCAAAAGCCTTGACCCTTAAATATCTCTTACCCTGGCAAGTTTGGGGGATGAATCTAGCCGCCCTCGGTACTGCCATTTCCTTTGCCAAATTTATCTTTTTGCCCCACCGGGGACAGAGCCAGAAAACCCCAACCTTTTGGTTGGCTATCACCATTTTATTAGGGGGACTTGTCTTTACCAATGGCTTCTATCTGGAGGCTTATACCCTCTCCAGTATGATCAAATCTCTGATCACCATAGCCCTCGGTTGGCTCACCTATTTTATAATTATTCGACGTATTCCCATTCAGTTATCGAATTTCAATGCGTTCGAGTATTTTGAACATTTAATTGGCGGGATGAGTCTTGTGTTAACCGTACTCTTTTGGATGGTCTTGGTATGATTGCCGTTCTTGATCTTTCCCTCAGGCTCTTAATCTGGTTTTTGCTCACTTCAGATTTAAGTCCAGCAAACATCATGATTGGCATTGCCGTCGCCTTTTTAATTCCCAGACGGTTTACCCATCCTGGAGTTGTCAAAGATTGGTTGCGGGCCCTAGGCGAATTACTGGTGGCGATTCCCCAAGCCTATATTGAGACCTTTGAGATTATGCTCCGGCCCCATCTACGGGAAGAGATTACGATGGAACGGGTTAAACCGAATCGCACTCCGGGGTTAATCTTTTTAGACATTTTTATTATCACCTTTACCCCCAAAACGATCGCGTTGAAGTATCACGAAGATGGCTGGTATGAAGTCCATCGCATTGAACGGAGTAAGCATCCATGAACACCATTTTAATTGCCATGATTTTGGCTTTATTAATCCCCATTTACGAAGCCTGTCAAGATGAAGATATTTGGCAGAGAATGTTAGCCTTTGCCAGTATTTCGACGAAAACCTCCATCATTATTCTGGTGGTTTCTGTTTTCAGAGATGACTGGATGATTGGTGTGGTTGGAGTTTTAATTTTAAGTGTGGGAAATGCTGCACTCATGTTGCTTTCTCAAGTCATTCGTCGCCTAAATTATGATTAGAGTATGAGTAGAGCGTTATGATCAGTATCCTCAGTTATGGCTTAATTATTTTGGGTGTTATTTTCTGGTTCTGGGGGACTTGGCCCCTGATTGGCCATCGATCGGTTTTATTTAAACTGCATACCCTTTCGGTGTCCGATACTTTAGGCTCCATGAGTATTATTATGGGGCTCCTGCTCAAGATTCCTCGGGAATGGCCCCTGCTGGTTTTAGCTTTAATTTCCTTAGCCATTTGGAACACAATTTTGGGCTATGTTTTGGCCTACTGTTCCAGTTCTGGAGGTAAAAATGTCTGATGGGATTATGACCGATGATTTTTACGTCTTAGCGATCGTTTTCTTGCTGCCGGTGATGGCGGGGTTACTAGTTTTTCAAACCAATCCCTACCAAGCCCTCGTCATTCGGGGCATTTTAGGGGCGATCGCGGCCTTAGTTTATGCGCTTTTTGGGGCTGCCGATGTAGCCTTAACAGAAGCATTAGTGGGAACAATGCTGTCCATTACCCTCTATGCCGTGGCGGTGCGTTCCTCCATGAATATGCGGTTAGGACTCTTTGACCCGGAACACATTACCCCCCAGGATCTGGCTCAGTCTGAAGCTCATCAAGGAATTAAAATCGATGTCGCCCTCAAGGATCACGGCTTTCAGGCAGATCCGTTGCCCCTCGAAAACTACCCTATTCCCTATCAGACCGTCCTCAAGACCTTGCGAAACTGCCTGCTGCCCCACCATCTCCATCTCGAAATTGTCCTCTATTCCACTATCGAAGCGCTAAAGCTAGCCTTAGAGAATAAGGAAGTGCAGACCATTTGTATTGCACCGAGTCTGACCCTGGGTTCCCCGCCGGAGGAACTGCCACCTGAGTGTCACTTATATACCCGCCTCTGGCGACTCTATGAGATTTTGCAAGGCGGAATTCCCCCCACGCTTGCCACGTTGGCCTATCAAGAAGTGCCCCCGGCGGCTGAATCGAACATTCTTCAATCTCAAACTCCTGAATCTAACATTGCGGAGGCCTCATAATGCGCTGGGTTTACATTGTGGCGGGGTAAAGGTTCATACCCCCCCCTTTCTAAGTTGCAACAAAACCCTATAATTCTCAATAAATCTTGAGGTGAGGGATTTCCCCGATCGGATATATTACATTCAGACCAAATGCAGAAAAAATG
>JBEAPM010000469.1:0-5423 GCA_041164445.1 Cyanobacteriota bacterium | reverse complement strand
AGAGGTTATGGGTTTAGAAATGTTAAAAGATTTGAACTGCGTTCTCTAATTTGTTGGCACTTTACGAAATGCAGTCCATAGATAACTATTTTTGTCAAGCATATTAAATCCAGAAGAGCCTAAATCTGTAAAAGTTCTAAGGCAAAAAGTATATCGCCATCAGCCAAGATGTTAAGCATTTCTAAATCTAAAGGTAATTTGGTGCAATTCATGGGCTATAGGTGTTCTGCAAAACAGATTATCAATAACTTAGGCAACAATATTAGAGCACCTCAATTCATTATGGCAGGCGGAGAAGCCATCTGCCATAATCCCTACTCTTGCCTAGAAAGACTACTAACTTAAGGCGCAAGAGTGCGATCCACGCCACACTCTTCCCTTAAATTTTTTCGCTTGCAGTGGAAAGCCCATAAAAATAGGAACCCAATTTTGGATTTTTCGATCTGCCCAATAAGCTAAAGTGGAGTTTGGTTAAGGGCATTGCTTCCATTTAAAATTGGGTTCAGATTGATCCGAAAAGTTCAGCCTAAATGCTGATCAACTGACTTATCCTTCGATCTCGTGGTCTGGACGCAATGCTCATTTAGAGCTTTTAGAAACCTCGATGAATTGTGGCAGGCTGCCACCCACCACAATCCCTATTCTTGCCTGGGCACGATCGCAAATTTTCTCGTTTTTCGCAGTGCCTTTTTATCTGAACAACTCATTTTTAAACTCAAATTGCTGAACAGAAAATCAATCGGTACGGACTAAGACCCGATTGCGTACTACTCTTTATCGTGTTGAGTGATACGGTAAAGTTTTTCACGATCAGAGTCATAGCTGCACGGTAACCCAAGCGATCGTTTTACCTAGGCTAGCTTGAAAAGCGGTATTGAGCTATCACCTGAAAAGGGTAGAGGCTAGCGTGAAACTCCCAAGCTAGCGTTATTTTGTGTTGCATTCGCCACATAGCTCTAAAGGGAAAGTTAAATTTCTATGAGGGGTAAATATCTTGCTTTAAACGGGTTTTACCCTGAGAAAAGTCAAGACTATCTACAGTAAAAATAATCGTTCAATCTACCCTGAGAGCCTTTAATTTTATGTTTTCTTAAAATTCCAGACAAATTTTTTCTCCAGAGTACTGATATAGTTCTGAGTAGCTAAAAACCGTGGAGGTTACACCCTTCAAATCACAGTTTCAGGATTATAGTCCCTTTATTGTTTCATTTGTGATGTTTCTCTGAATTTTTAATGCTTTTGCAACATTTCTATTGCTTAAATACTGATTGTCACCGGATGCCCAGCGCAGAGACAATCTACCCACTCAGACAAGCTACTCAGTGACCAATGCCTACGATCCTGCCGTCACTGCGAATTGTTAACCTGTGCGAACAAATAGTTCGGGCACTTATTTGCAAACAAACTGTGATGATTTGAATGATTCAGCACCCCTGTCTTCGCTTGTGATTGATCCCTGGTGATGAATCCTTGATCTCTTGTTTCCATGGTCAGAGGAGACCTAACTCATGCCTAGTACGACCACCGCAACCCCAACTCCCTCCCCCGCTTCCCATCCCAGTGGGGATAAGCGTTTCAAGCGCTTAGACGTAACCATGAAGCGCTTGCAATATAAGTCGGATGCCTTAATTGAGGTGTTGCACGCCGCCCAAGAAGCCTTCGGCTTTTTAGAGTTAGATGTGCTGCAATACGTGGCCCGACACCTGCAACTCCCTTTAAGTCGGGTTTATGGCGTAGCCACCTTCTACCATCTCTTTAATTTGAAGCCCCAGGGTGAGCATACCTGTGTGATTTGTATGGGTACGGCTTGTTATGTGAAAGGGGCTGGACAAATTGTCGAAGACCTAGAAAATGAGCTTCACGTTAAATTAGGCGAAACCACTGAAGATGGTAAAGTCTCCCTCGTTTCTGCCCGCTGTATTGGAGCCTGTGGCATTGCCCCCGCGATCGTTTTTGATGGGGATGTTGCCGGTAAGCAAGATACGGAAAGTGCTCTTAAACGCCTCGAAAACTGGTAGTTCATTAAGGTTTGAGTTTTGAATTGTGAGTTTTGAGTTAAAGCAGTCAAGCTCTTGAGTAACCCCTACTCCTACTCCTACCCCTAATCCCTAACCCCTAATCCCTAATCCCTAACCCCTAACCCCTAACCCCTATCTCCTATGGATCTCCAAACTCTCCAGCAAATTGCCGAAACGGAGCGGGAGTCCCGCAAACCCGTCCGTATCCGCTGTTGTACTGCTGCCGGTTGTGCATCTTCTGGTGCTGCAGCGGTTAAAAAAGAACTCGATCAAGCCGTTGCTGATGGCCACAGCGATCAAATTGAAGTGGCCAGCGTTGGTTGTATGCGCTTCTGTGGTCGGGGCCCCTTAGTCTCCGTTGATCAAGGGGAGTCCAGCACCTTGTACGAACTGGTGACCCCTGAAACCGCCGGAACGATCGTTTCCTCCCTCAATGGCGGCACCTGCACGGCACCTCCGGGAGACTGGAAGCACCCCTTCTTTACCTACCAACAGCCGATCGTCTTAGAAAATAGTGGCAACATTAACCCTGAACGCATTGAAGAATACATTGAGGTAGGCGGTTACGAACAACTTTATCACTGCTTAATGGAGCGCACCCCGGAAGAAATCGTCAACGAAGTGACGGTCAGTGGTCTACGGGGTCGAGGCGGTGGGGGGTATCCCACGGGGCTGAAGTGGGCCACCGTCGCCAAAATGCCTGGCGATCAAAAGTATGTTATTTGTAACGCCGATGAAGGGGATCCAGGAGCCTTTATGGATCGCAGCGTTCTGGAAAGCGATCCGCACCGAGTCTTAGAGGGCATGGCCATTGCCGCCTATGCCGTGGGGGCAACCCATGGTTACATCTACATTCGGGCCGAATATCCCCTAGCGATCGCCCACTTACAGAAAGCGATTCAGCAGGCCAAACGGCTGGATTTGATGGGGACACAAATCTTTGGCTCCAACTTTGACTTTAAGGTAGAACTGCGGGTGGGGGCTGGAGCCTTTGTCTGCGGTGAAGAAACCGCCCTCATTGCATCGGTGGAAGGGAAACGGGGGAATCCTCGTCCTCGTCCTCCCTACCCTGCCCAAGCCGGGGTTTGGGGTTGTCCGACCTTAATTAACAACGTAGAAACCTACGCCAATATTCCCGCGATTCTCCGCAACGGGGGCGACTGGTATGCCAGCATTGGTACCGAAAATAGTAAAGGCACTAAGGTCTTTGCCCTCACCGGCCAGGTGGAGAATGCCGGACTGATTGAAGTACCAATGGGTACTTCGGTACGGCAAATTGTCGAAGTGATGGGAGGTGGCGTTCCCAATGGCGGCAAAGTGAAGGCGGTGCAAACCGGTGGTCCCTCTGGAGGCTGTATCCCCGAACACCTACTGGATACCTCTGTGGATTACGACTCCCTGCGAGCCCTGGGCACCATGATGGGTTCCGGCGGCATGATTGTCATGGATACTACCACCAGCATGGTGGAAATTTCACGGTTTTATATGGATTTCTGCCGGGAAGAAAGCTGTGGCAAGTGTGTTCCCTGTCGGGCCGGGACGATGCAAATGTATGAAATGTTGGGCAAGTTAATTGCCGGTCGAGCGACTTTAGCGGATTTAGAAAAGCTGGAATTTCTGGCCAATGTGGTGAAAGACACCAGTCTTTGTGGGTTGGGCATGAGTGCCCCGAATCCCATTCTCAGCACCCTCCGTTATTTCCGTCCGGAGTACGAGAGTTTATTGCGAGAACCGGCTTACCTTGAGGGGTAATTTTGAATTATGAGTTTTGAATTATGAGTTTTGAATTGAGAGGTGTTCTCAATTGAACTTTTGAACTTAAGGCTCATATTCTCTTCTCGTTGCAAAGCTCGAATGTTTAATCTCAGACACCATTCACAACAGCAATTTCCAGAAAATGAGATATTGCCTGCGGGAATTGGAAACCCACTTGAGTCAGGTTTAAGTGATGAGTTTGATTTTCTGTAATGAATTTCAACTCAAAACTCAAAACTCGAAACTCAAAACTCAACTAAACCAGGAGCGTATATGTCCGTAGTCACCCTCAAAATTAATGGCATTGACGTAGCGATCGAAGAAGGTGCCAGTATCCTCAAAGCGGCCACAGAAGCGGGGGTACCGATTCCCAAGCTCTGTCATCTCGATGGGATTACGCCGGTCGGTGCTTGTCGCCTGTGTATGGTGGAAAATGAACAAAATCATCGGCTCATGCCCGCCTGTGTCACCCAGGTTGCGGAAGGAATGGAAGTGGCAACCAACACCGAAAAACTACAATCCTACCGTAAAGCGATCGTTGAACTTTTGTTTGCCGAGGGCAATCATGTTTGTTCCATTTGTGTGGCTAATGGGAACTGTGAATTACAAGATGTAGCGATCGAAGTGGGGATGGATCACACCCGTTTTGACTATCGTTTTCCCAAACGCAAAGTTGATTTATCCCATCCTCTCTTTGGCATCGATCATAACCGCTGTATTCTCTGCACCCGTTGTGTCCGAGTTTGTGATGAAATTGAAGGTGCCCACGTTTGGGATGTAGCGCAGCGGGGAGAACATTGCTACGTCGTTTCCGGCATGGATCAACCCTGGGGTGAGGTGTCTGCCTGTACCTCCTGTGGGAAATGTGTGGATGTTTGTCCGACCGGTTCCATTTTCCGCAAGGGCGATACGACCGGTGAAAAAGTAGGCGATCGGGGTAAGGTAGAGTTTCTGCTCTCCGCTCGTCAGGAACGACAATGGACACGCTAAGTTAGTTTTGAGTTTTGAGTTCTTAGTTTTGAGTTAGTTAGTGCCCATTAGGAGTATTTCATGGCTACAAAAATTAAATTTGCGACTGTTTGGCTAGCGGGTTGTTCCGGTTGCCACATGTCCTTTCTAGACTTGGATGAATGGTTGATTGATCTTGCCCAACACGTTGAAGTGGTTTTCAGCCCCGTAGGGTGCGATCTCAAAGTCTATCCTAAAGACGTAGATGTGTGCCTCGTTGAAGGAGCGATCGCCAATGAAGAAAATTTAGAATTGGCTTATCAGGTTCGTCGCAATACCAAAACTGTCATTTCCTTTGGAGATTGTGCCGTCACAGCAAACGTTCCCGCCATGCGGAATATGCTAGGGGGTACAGATTCTGTGCTGAAAAGAGCCTATTTAGAATTAGGAGATGTCAATCAGCAATTGCCCAATGAACCCGGTATCGTCCCTGAGCTTTTAGAGCAGGTTTTACCCCTCCATCAAGTGATTCCAGTGGATATTTTCATGCCAGGTTGTCCCCCTCCTGCCGATCGAATTCGTGCTATCTTAGAAGCCTTAGTGCAAGGTAAGCAGCCCGAAATGGTGGGTCGAGAAATGCTCAAATTTGGTTAACCCGTAATACGACTTGAGCACTCAGCAAATACTATTTTCACGATTTAA
>JBEAPM010000468.1:0-5898 GCA_041164445.1 Cyanobacteriota bacterium | reverse complement strand
GTCCTCATGAAAGCGATCGATGATTAAGGGGATCGTCTCAAAGAGGACTATCCACGGAAGGCGAGGAAGTGTGACGTTTCGCGTTACATCCTCGTTAGATTTTCCCCTTGGACACAGAGATCTGAGAGGCGCATAGAGTCACGGAGGTTTAACAGCACAGATGGGCAATATTGAGGACTTATTAGCCAGCATTAAAGCAGACAAAGACCAGTCCCCTCCTCCTCAAAACATTCCTGAGCAGCAGAAACAGGTCTCTGCCCAATCTCCGTTGCCTTCGAGCCATTCCGTGGATGACTTACTGGAGCAACTGGGTGAGTCATCCCCCCAGCGATCGTTCGCCCTGGATGCAGTCCTAGGAGCTTCCCCCACCTCGCCTTCCCAGACCAGCAAACCCCCTCAAGCCAAGCCTCTCGACTTACAGAACCTACCGCCATCGCCCCGCACCTCATCCAGTAATCCGCCCTCACCAGATCTCTCTTCATCCACCTTGCCGGTTTTAGAGACCTTAAAGGCTGAATTTTTAGCAGAGCAGCGAGAACGGGAAGCCCAAGAACGTGCAGAACAAGAACGTCTAGCTCGGGAACGGGAAGCTGCCCTCGCAAAAGAACGCCAACGCCAAGAACAAGAAGCCAAGGAAAAGCAAGCCCGCCTCACCAAAGCAGCGGAGCAGTGGCTCAACCAATTAGAACCTCTGTCTGGGGAAGCGATTTGGTTTGATGAATTTGCAACACACTACAACTCTCGCCTAGAGGCAGCGATCGCTTATCTGAATGTAGAGAGTTAATCTTGCTGTCTTGAATTTCCTGAGTCGATTGCAACTGGATTTTGGGCTACCAACTTAAGGCGGAAGAGTGCGGCGCGGAGCGCCGCACTCTTCCATACAATTTTTTCCCTTTCAGTGGAAAGCCGGATTTGTTTTCTCAGCGAAAGTCAGCTAAAACAATTGTGGCGGACAGCTACGCCACCCGCCACAATCCCTATTTTTGCGTGTCCAGCAACATGCTTAAGCTACGCCTTGATCAACTCTTCCTGAACCAGTTTTTCCCACCCTAAATCCTTCAATGCCGTATTGCGGCGCAGGGGACGAGTCACCAGTTCCAAGATGTCGCGGGCATTACCAAAACCGTGGATTTGGGCAAAGGTAAATTCCACAGACCACTTGGTATTAATACCCCGTGCTTCCAGAGGGTTGGCGTGGGCCATGCCAGTAATGACGAGATCGGGCTTGAGATCGTAAATGCGTTGGATCTGGTTGTAGTTGTCTGGTTTTTCGACAATGTTGGGAAGGGGAACCTGCATCTCGTTACAGGTTTTTTCCAGCAGCGCTAACTCAGCCCCTTGGTACCGCCGATCCATGTAGGGAATGCCAATTTCAGGGACGGTCATGCCACAACGAATCAGAAAACGGGCTAAAGATACTTCGAGGAGGTTATCCCCCATGAAGAAGACGGATTTGCCCCGAATCAACGCCAGGTAATCCTCTAGGCTTTCCCAAATTTGCTGTTCCCGCTCGTCTAATCCCTGGGGTTCAATGCCAAAAACGGAACAAATTTTTTCGATCCAGGCGCGGGTTCCATCCGGGCCAATGGGGAAGGGTGCGCCAATGAGCTTACACTTGCGACGACGCATTAAGGTGGTTGCGGTGCGAGACAGGAATGGATTCACCCCAGCAACGTAGTACCCTTCTTCGAGAATGGGGAGTTCGGTGTAGCGCTTGGCGGGTAGCCATCCGGAAATTTGAATCCCCTGCTTTTTCAGTTCCAAGGTCAGTTGGGTGACCACTGGATCCGGTAGGGAACCAAAGAGCACCAAGGGAGCATGATCCTTATATTCAGAATGCTCTGCGGAAATGTCTTCTTTTTTGCGGCCAAAGTTGAGGAGTTTTTGGATGGCATTCCGTTCTTCCTTGTCAGCTTCAGTGCTGACCTTATCCGGACAACGATTGGCCATGGCGGCTAAAACCGTGTCTTCGCCTTGGGTAAAGGCATAATCTAAGCCGTTTGCCCGAGCCACCACGATCGGAATGCCAATTTCTGCTTCTAATTTAGGGGCGAGACCCTCTAGATCCATTTTGATGATTTCGGTGGTACAGGTTCCAATCCAAACAATGACGCTGGGATTCCGATCGCGTTTGATCTGATCACATAACCGCTTCAGTTCCTCATAATCATTGAGTTGTGCTGAAATATCCCCTTCTTCGAGTTCCGCCATGGCGTAGCGCGGCTCTGCAAAAATCATCACCCCCATTGCATTTTGGAGGAAATAGCCACAGGTTTTGGTGCCAATGACCAAAAAGAAGCTATCTTCAATTTTTTGATACAGCCAGGCCACACAGCTAATGGGGCAAAAGGTATGGTAATTACCGGTTTCACAGTCAAAATTGAGGGCCGAGGGAGCGGTTTCGGAAGCGCTTGACGCTTGGGGAGCGATCGTTGTCATTGTGGAATTAACTCCTGAGTGATTAAGGGTCGAGTTTTAAGTTTTGAGGGTTGAGTTTTGAGTTAACAGCCAAATTCAAAATTCAAAACTGAGAACTGAGAACCGAGAACTCAAAACTCACGATCGAGAACAGGAGTTAAACCATCCGCCATTAAAAATGCAACTCCTGCTCCTAACCGGAAAGACTGGTATCGTGTACCGCATTTGGCAAAAAACCGGACACCTCTAGATCAGCGTCATGGGAATGTCCCGCCTCACCCGATCCGGCACGGTTGCCCAGCATAATGTCGGGGTCAAAGTTCAACTGGAGAACTTCGATAATGGCATCTTCATCGCCATTGAGCTTGAAGAAGGGAACCATCAAATTAGCCAACTTCGGTTCGAGGGAATTTACCACCCCTAGAATGAGGGCAGAACCAGGACGGCGACCGCCATCCGGAGTCCGAACCGATCGCCCTTCCATCTGTAGTTCTAGCCAGATGCGATTCACCTGGTAGTAGTCCAGCCATTTTTGCTTAATGGATGCCGTAAAAGATTCAAAGAAAGCCATAAGTCTCAGGGAGTGTCAATGTCGAGCATAATCCTGATCCCTTGGTTTAGTTTTGTCAATCCTTATCCGAAATTACGCTGAAATTACACCATCATCAGTTCGGGTTCTTCTGCCGCAGCGGGGGCTTTCTCCGTTGGCGGATTGAGATAAAAGTCCGACAAGAGGCTGAATAATTCCCGATCTGCCGCATCCTGAGGAATCACGCCCTCCGGCCGCGCCAGAATCTGATCGGCAATGCTGAGGTAGTAATCACAAATGAAATTCAGAGAGGGATCGGTTTCCGCCATTTCAAAGACGGTTTTTCCCTTGACCCGCGAAACGCGAATATCTTCAATCAGGGGCAGTACTTCCAGCACCGGCATCGGCACCGCTTCCACATACTTATTGATCAAATCCCGCTTGGAAGTGCGGTTGCCAATTAAACCCGCTAGGCGGAGGGGATGGGTGCGGGCTTTTTCCCGGACAGAGGCGGCAATGCGGTTGGCGGCAAACAGGGCATCAAAGCCGTTGTCGGTGACAATTACGCAATAGTCGGAATAGTTGAGGGGGGCGGCAAAGCCACCACAGACTACGTCCCCTAACACGTCAAACAAAATGACATCGTATTCATCAAAGGCATTTAGTTCTTTGAGTAGCTTAACGGTTTCCCCCACGACATAACCGCCACAACCAGCTCCCGCCGGGGGCCCGCCTGCTTCGACACAATCAACTCCCCCATAGCCTTTATAAATGACATCCTCTGCCCAGACATCTTCGTAGTGAAACCGCTTGCCCTGCAGGGTATCGATAATGGTGGGAATCAAGAAGCCAGTCAGGGTAAAGGTGCTGTCGTGCTTGGGGTCACAGCCAATTTGTAAGACCTTTTTGCCGCGTCGCGCCAGGGCTACGGAGATATTACAACTCGTGGTGGATTTGCCGATACCACCTTTGCCATATACAGAAAGTCTCATGGGGTCTTACTCCTGAAAATAGGGATTTCAATAAAGGGCTGGGGTGGGAGAACGAGGCTCGTCCTCCGCAACCCTGACCCGAATCAAATGCTTCATCGATTGCTTGGTTTGGATTATGGGACAAGTTCACGGCAATGGGAAGGACGATCGCTTTTATTTAAGGGTTCTAATAGAAGTTAATAAAATCTAAGCATTTCTAGGGAGTTCTAAACGCCGTAGAACTTTTTTCAGGGTTTATTTTTGATTCCAAATTACTTTTGTGTTCTTTATTTTTATATATAAGAACAAAATAAAAATAAGTTTCAACTGAAGGCGCAAGAGCGCAGAAATTCTCATTAGAGATTCCCGTAGGGCCACCGTGGTTGCCCATTTCCCGGTTTATACCGTTACGTAGGGCGGGCACGGGGGCAACGCCCGTACCTCTAGATTTCAAGATTGAAAAATGAGAATTGCTAGGTTGCGGGGAAGAGTGCGGCCCATTTCTCCCTTAAAATTTTTCGCTTGAGTGGAAAGCCTAAAAAGGTCGTAAACCTGTTGAGAGAGGAAACCGGCGGAAAGTGACTGCTCTGCCGCTAGGGCGCGTCATCAATTAGGTCTATAAGCCTTGCGACATCAAGGTTACTGCGCCCGCTCCAGCAAACATAACTAGGGGCTGAAAAGACTACTGTATAAATACTTCAGCACTATAATGATGACAGCTCCTAGTCGAAGGAAAAGGGCTAAAGCCTTGAAATCTCTTGGTCGATCGGTGAGGATTAGGTTAAGAATCGTAAATGGATAGGCAAATACTAAGCAAATGAAACAAAAGGCGGTCTAACGCTGGTGAGGCTGCTCCATTCCTTGGAGGAGATAGTTCTTGCAAGTTCCCTGCCCAAGCCATGTATTAAATTCTTGCTAGATCCTCCAGAGAGAGAGTTTTTTTGCTATGCTGAAAGCTGGGAATGAGTAACCATTGCAGATGGGCGATTTGTGCCGTGGACGTTCTAATTGAGTCAACCAAGAGTTTTGAAAAAGATCTCGACAAGCTGAGTGGGGACGAGAAAATTGCTGCTGTCACTAAAATAAATGATTGTGCTAGTCTCTTCCCGAATCAAAAATCTGATGGCTATCGAAAGCTTCGACGCATTCCTTTATCATTGGGCTTAAACGGGTACGAGTCTTCTCTGTATACATTAAAGGTTTCACAAAAGCTAAGGGTAATTTTAACAGTTGACGAAGATCCCATTTTTGGGCAGGTTATCTTTACTCTTTTCCGAGTTGTTAAACATGATGACCTTGATAAAACATACCGAGGCATAGCAGAATCCTTGTACCAAGAAATACTCCATCATGATCGAGAAACTGCACAAGTCTCGTAGATTCCTTTATGGCAGAAACTCTGACTCTTTGTGATGAATATGGCATTATCTATCAAGCAATGAAAATCTTGCCAGATGACCAGTTAAAAATTGGCTTTCTTGAAGCCTTGGCAGAACTTGAAAATAACGAGTGCCACAGAACAAGAACGTTTCCGAAAACAAGGTTGCATAAAGTGAAAGGTGTGAAGCAAGCAATCTACCGTGCTGACATTGATAAAACTTCAGGTTGGCGCATTCACATTCAGTATATCGGTGGGCAAATTCATCTCAAGGATATTATTGAGGGTAAGAAGCATGATGATGTCCTTTATGTGATTAAATCCAAAAAAGTACGCTACGAATAATTCTTGATTCCAAATACAGAGAAGGACGGATCCATGATTGCCCAATCTTCCCCGATTTCCCCACTGCCAGGGACCAGTCCCCCTGATCCCGCTTGTCCCATACAGGTGGAAGACGATCGGACTGGCCTCAGTATTACCACCCTCCGCCGCGCCCTAGCGGATAACCTCTTTTACATTCAGGGCAAATCCCCAGCTCTGGCTACCCGCAATGACTATTACATGGCTCTGGCCTATACCGTGCGCGATCGTCTTTTACC
>JBEAPM010000467.1:0-7810 GCA_041164445.1 Cyanobacteriota bacterium | reverse complement strand
ATACCACAGATAACTTTAAGTAAGGTAGATTTGCCAGAGCCATTGGCACCAATAATTCCTATTTTTTCCCCTCGTGTAATCGAGAGATTAACTCGATCTAGTACTAATCGTTTACGAGGTTTTCGATAGTTTCCTTCCAGAATAGACAAAACTGTTTTCTTAAGATCATAAGATAATTCTTCCTGGGTTCGTCGCCACAGGCAAACATCCTGAAGATGAATAATTGTTTCTAAAGACTCTAATCCTGAAGACACAAATCACTCCTAAACCAAATCAAGAAACTGATGACGAAAGCGACGAAAGACTAAACAACCGATCGCCCAAACTAAAACTCCACCCAAGAGTCCTTGCCCAATGACGAGTAAATTCAAGGGTTCATTTGTGAGGGCAATTTGACGAAATCCTTCAATGATGGGTGATAAGGGGTTTAAGATGAGAAAGGATTTAACTTTATCGGGAACAATGGCAGCGGGATAAAAGACTGGACTGCTAATCCAAAGCACAAACACAATTAGTTCATAAAAGTAAGGTAAATCTCGAAAAAAGATATATAGAGTACTGACCAACAGGCTGATCCCTGAACACACTAGAATTAAACTAAGGAAGGGGAGAAAAAGAGCAAATATCTTGATGGATAGTCCTAATTTGAAGATTGTCACTAGAATCAACAGCGGCAGGCTTCCTACCATGAACTGAAAGACATTAGCGGCCACAATTGACAGCGGAAAAATACTAAAGGGAAGCTTAATTTTGTTCAATAATTTGCCATTCTCCACTAAGCTTTTTAAGGCTTGCATGGTTGAAGCAGAAAAGAAATTGACTGTAATTAAACCCGTAAATGCAGCGAGGACATAGTTGAGAATAGAATTATCGTAATAACTGGCAAAGGTTGTGCCAAAAATGGCCGTATAAAGCCCCGTCATCAGTAACGGACTGAGTAACGACCAGTAAATTCCCAACAAAGATCCTCGGTAGCGAACTTTTAGATTACGCTCCACTAAAATTTGAATCAGTTCCCAATAACGGAGAAGTTGCTGACGATCGATACTCAGTTTCGCGGAGGTCATTACAGATGCTTAAAACGATCGCTACTACTATAGCGGTCTAAGGATCCTTTTTACAGACGTTGAGGGGTAATTAGCTGGATCCTCTGTCTGGAGCCATTGTCCCTTTTGGGTTGATGCTGTCTAGGATCGCTCCGGGTGCAGACCACGCAACGGTTTCAGTAGTCTAGTCCTTACAACTGATTTAGGACTGATCTGAGGATTGCAATGGGAGATGCTACTACTGCTAACCGGGGTCTCTAGTTGATCACGATGCAAAACTAGATCATTTTCCTGCATTAATCCTCTTGTTGTTTGCGACTAACCAGAAAATAGGTCGTCATTTGTCCCTTACCTTTGATATTGACCACCCATTCCTCAAAGTTATAGAGGTGACGAACATGATGATAGGTATTTTCAGTAACCTGAATGCGTCCGGGTAACCCCTGAGATTCCATGCGGCTGGCAACATTAACTGCATCGCCCCAGAGGTCATAACTAAATTTATGAATGCCAATGACACCCGCAACAACAGCTCCTGTGTTGATACCAATGCGGAGGCGCAGAGGCTTACCAGAGTGTTGTTTAAATTTGCGAATTTCACGGCGCATGGCGATCGCCAATTCCATGACGGCTTCTGCATGATCGGCACGATAGAGGGGCACTCCCCCCACCACCATATAGGCATCACCAATGGTTTTAATTTTCTCTAAACCAAAGCTTTCCACTAAGCGATCGAAACAGGAAAAAATTTCATTTAAAACCCCCATTAAATCGAGGGGAGGTAACTGAGAGGAAAAGGGGGTAAAATCAACAATATCTGCAAATAAAATGGTGGCTTCCTCATAGCGATCGGCGAGGGAACCTTGACCACTTTTCAAACGATCGGCAATGGGGGCGGGTAAAATATTGAGTAATAAGCGATCGGATTGAGCATGGGCGGCTCGGAGCGCTTGTTCAACTTCTTCCCGTTCGCTTACCTCATGTTCTAGCAAAATATTTTTAGCCCATAACCGCTCAGATTGGGCCCGTAACTGCCCTTGCAAAGCTAGCAGTAATTGAATATGGCTATTGGACTGCAAAATGCGTTGACGATCTAAATCGTCCCTGACGCGACGCTGCAAACTAATTAAGGCTAATTGAGTTTTAACCCGACTGCGAACTTCTGCAGCCTGTAGGGGAATGTTTAAGTAGTCCGTTGCTCCCACCGCAAAGGCTTCGTCAATAAAGCTAGGATCATGCCCGTCTCCCAACAGTAAGATGGGCAGGGTACGATGCCCCGCCGACTTGCGCAACTGCCGACACAAGGTCTGACCATTCCCAGCAAAGGAGCGATCGAGAAGGAGAAGCCGCAATGAATACACTTCAATGGCAGCCCATAAGTCTGATTCTGTATGGGCCACCACGAGTTGTTCGTCTAACCAATCCAAAATCTCCAGCAACTGAGCAGACTCGGCTGAACCGGTGGCAAGAAGAATAATCGATTGGGGAATTTTCGGCAGGTTACTCTCCATTGCCGATCGATCCTCCAATTGACCGGAAGACTCCTCGGGTGATTCGGAAAATAAGGGAGACGATCGGGGCACTGGCACATTCATGCTCACTGGCAAGACTTAAACCGCTTTATGAAGAAATAAACAGGGAGGACGACCCAGAACCCACGCTTCCCAGGGGGCTTCCTCCTGAATGATCTGATAACCTGCCCTACAGTATAGGTTGAAGGCCATTTCATTATTCTTCAAAACATGAAGATATAACCCGGTAAATCCCCAGATTTGGGTTATGGTTTCACAAGCTTGAATCAGATGGGTGGCAATTCCCTGACGACGACTATATTCCACGACGGCCAAATTAGATAAATAAAGATAATGAGGGCTAGATCGAGGGGTTTCCGGCGCTAACGGTTGCCACGGAATCAGGGGTCGAGTTCCTAATTCTACGGTACCGTGAATCTGTCCTTCTGCTTCTGCGACTAAACAAATATGCTGAGGCAGACTGGTGGTGAGGCGTTGTTTGAGATCGGTTTTCATGCCCCAGTAGAGCAGGGGATAAAACCACTGTTGGCGGGTACGATCGCTATGAAAGGCCTGGGATAAAATTTGGGTTAGGGCGGGTAAGTCCTCCAGTGTGGCGCGCCGCACCTGAAAGGTACCGAGGGGGGAGCACCAGTGATGAGCGCGGACTGCTCCTGAGCTAAAATCGGTTCTTTGCCAATAAAAATCGGTGTTCACAGAAAACCCTCTAGCAGCCGAGTCAGATCCACATAGTTTTGCGCCATATCCGCTAACTGATCTAGGATACTATCCCGCTGAAAGCGATAGTTCCCAATTCCCGTGGGCAATGCCTTGAGCCCCCGTTGTTGTCGCAGCCGATTCAGCCACATCCGTCGCCAGGATCCATTCTCAAATAAACCATGAAGATGACAGCCCCAGACGGAGAGCCGATCCCCAGTGCTTCCCCCCACCAAGCCTAGCTCTTCATCATCAAACAAGCTCTGAAAAGATTTCTGATGCTGCTGTACTTGCGTATGGCCCCGCTGAACTTCGTACCCGTCAATGGGTAAGCCAACCTGAGGATGGAGGGTATTCACTTGGCGCATGGTGCGCACTTGTCGCCCGGTATAAACGGTGCGAATGGGCAAGAAGCCTAAGCCTGGAAAACGGCCTTCTGCCCCTTCTAAGCCATCGGGATCCGTCAACACTTCTCCTAACATCTGAAAGCCACCGCAGATCCCCACGATCGTTCCCCCGCCTTCTACATACTGTTTGAGTTCAGCACACAGTGGCGATCGGTAGAGGGCAATTAAATCGGCAATAATAGTGCGGGAACTGGGCAAAATGACGGCATCTGGGTACCCTAAACTGTCCTCCAGGGTCACATAGCGTAGCTTAACGGTAGGTTCAATATCTAAGGCATCAAATTCGGTGAAGCTGGCAATATTTGGCAACCGAATGACCGCGATCGTGGTGCTGAGTTCTGCTGCCACGGCGGATCGATGCAGCAGACCTAAGTCATCTTCCCGTTCTTCCAGGCTAGAAAGCCAGGGAATAGACCCTAACACCGGGATCTGAGTGTGCTGCTCTAGCCATTCAATGCGACTCTTTAAAGCCTCGGCAGAGCTTGTATGTTTATTCAAAATGATCCCCCTGAGCAGCGATCGAACCTGGGGATCCAGTGAAGCTAAAGTCCCGGTAATTTGGGTAAACGCACCTCCCAGGGACACATCTGCAACCAAAACGAGGGGGCACTGTAGGGTTAGAGACAGACCCACTGTCCCGAGTTCAAAACCTGGAATAAAGGGATCAGCCGGGTTTCCGAGTCCCTCACACAGGAGAATCTCGTAATCGGACTTGATCCGCTCTAGGGCTAAGGTGATTAGCCGATCGCTCTGAACGAGGCTGACCTCTCGATAGTCTTCCAAGTTCATCTTCTGCTGTGAGGTTCCCCCCAAAATGAACTCAAAGGAATGGTGATCTTGCTGATAGAGCAAGACCGGATTATGTTCTAAACGGGGGGCAATGCCAGCGGCCCAGGCTTGTAGGGCCTGGTCATATCCCAGTTGTAAACCTTGGGGAGTTGTATAAACTCTTGTGGTGAAATTTTGGGCTTGGAAGGGGGCAACACTATGGCCCTGCTTGGACAAGTAGCGACACAAGCCCGTTAAAATGGTGGTGGTACCCGCCTGAAAGGTTGTCCCTGTGAGCATGAGGCTGAAAGCCGTCATGGATGATTACACTCCAAACCAACGACTAAACAAATTATAAAGTCGATCGATCCAGGTAGATCGGGGCAACTCCCCGGTCATGCCCCATTGCTGCAAAAGTAGATGTCCTAATGGAGTGAGCCGAAAGCGATCGGTAATGCCCTGCCCATCCACCTCTCGGCGTAAGACCCCTACTTGAATTAACCACAGTAAATCATTTTCCACCATAATCTCAGGCAAACTACGCCGTAAATAGGGGTGAGGAGCCCCCCCCGGATCCGCAACGATCGCTCTGAGGCTAAGGCTTTGAAACTGCAGGGTTTGGAACAATGCCAATCGAAAGGGAGCACAGGCCACAGCCCGGTTTGCTCGTTTACGGGTACGGGAAGGATAATCAATACTCACCATAGGGGTGTTCTCGGAATCAGGTTAAGGTTCAGACAACGCTTAGGGCTAAACCCTCTGGATCAGCCTGTATTGCGTCTTGAAGAAATTGGCGACCACCTTAAGGCGGAAGAGTGCGGCGCGGAACGCCGCACTCTTTTATTCAATTTTTTCGCTTTCAGTGAAAAGCCTTGAAATTTATAAGGGCTAATCTGAACAATATGTAAAGTTTTACAACAGGGCACCTCGCAGCCAATAGGTCACCACTTCTCCCCAGCCTTTCGCTTCGATGCTGCCGCGACGATCGCAGTTAAACTGATGTTGAATGAGCTGGTAGGTGGTTTCCGTGATTTGGATGCGGCCCGGTTCGCCTTGGGATTCCATACGGGAAGCTAGGTTGACCGTATCACCCCAGAGGTCATAGCTAAATTTTCTGGTGCCAATGACCCCCGCCACCACGGGACCACTGTGAATACCAATTCGCATTTGTAAGGGAGCCCCCAGGGGAGATCGGAAATGCTGCAACGATCGTTGCATTTCCAGGGCAAGATTGGCAATGGCTATAGCATGATCGGTGCGAACTTTGGGTAATCCCCCCACCACCATATAGGCATCACCGATCGTCTTGATCTTTTCGACCTCAAACCTTTCCACAAGCCGATCGAAAATGGAAAAAATATCATTTAAGAGTTTGACTAATTCAATCGGATCCATTTGAGCCGCTAGGGGCGTAAAGGCGACTAAATCTGCAAATAAAACCGTGACCTGATCAAAGCTACTGGCGATCGTTTGTTGTTTTTGTTTTAATAACTCGGCAATGGGACGGGGTAAAATGCTAAACAATAAGTCATCAGAGCGGCGACGTTGTTTTTCTAATTCTTGTTCAATCAGCTTCCTTTCTTGAATTTCAGCCTCTAAAATGATCTGTTGTTGTAAGAGTTGTTGCCGTTGTTGGTGTAAGGTGACATGGGTCTTAATCCGAATCAAAACCTCTTCAACTTGAAAGGGCTTCGTCATATAATCTACGCCCCCCACTTCAAAGGCCTTAACCTTGTCAAAGATCTCATCTAAAGCACTCAAAAAGATGACCGGAATATCACGGGTTTGGGCATTGGCTTTTAAGGATTTGCACACTTCATAGCCGCTCATCCCCGGCATTGTAATATCTAATAAAATCAGGTCAGGGGCTAGGCTTTCCACTGCTTTTAAGGCCATACTGCCGTTTAAGGCTTTGCGAACGGTATAACCTTGGGACGATAAAATGGAAGAGAGCAGCCGAATATTATCCGCTTTATCATCAACAATGAGAATATCGCTAGTCCTGGGATCTATGCCATTGTGCTCCTCTAAGGAATTCATGCCACTAACTCCAAAATACGATCGAAGCGAAAATCCATCACCAGTTCTTTGAGCTGTTGTTTCAGGGAATCCTGATTTGGGGGAAGCTCCTCTAATAAGGCGAAGAGGTAATCATCATTGCCTTGGGATGCGGCCTGATGTAACCGGCCCAACCAATCCTCGGATTGGCTTTTGACTTGGCTGGGTAAGTCCAATTCAGGGCAAGGTAGGTCAGGGGATGGTACTGGAGCAAGGGCATAGGGCTCCGTTCCAGTTTCAGATCTAAGTTCAACTTTAAGGTACCGAGCGATCGTTTCCAAGAGGGTTTCCGCTTGAAAAGGTTTGCGGATAAAATCGTCACAGCCTGCATTGAGGATCTGTTGCCGCTGTTCTTCAAAAGCACTGGCGGTTAAAGCAATAATAATCGTCCCCTGACCTTCAGGGCTTTCCTTAATGCTCTGGGTTGCCGTATAACCATCCATAACGGGCATTCGCATATCCATCAAGATCAAATCCGGTTGCCACGATCGCCAGCGCTCGATCGCCACTTTGCCATTTTCCGCCTCCTGCACCTCAAAACCCATATCCGTTAACATCTTCACCAGTAATAAACGATTAGTGGCATGATCCTCAACCGCCAAGATTTTAGGCTTGCTGCGGGACGAACTGAGATCAAGGGTTCTGACGGTGTTCGCAAAACGGGAAGAGGAATCGAGCCCTAGCGCAGCACTGGGTTGGTAGCGGATCCAAAAGACAAAGAGAGAGCCCTGATTGACCTGGCTAAAGACCTGCAGATCTCCCCCCATTAATTGAACAAACTTACGACTAATGGGCAACCCTAACCCCGTCCCTTCGCCGGACTGTAAACCACTGCTCGTTTGGCTAAAGGGTTCAAAGAGTTGGGGCTGTTCCTCGGGCGCAATCCCCACCCCCGTATCTTGAATCCTAAAGCTTAAATAGGACTGCTCAGGGTGCAACTCTAGCTCAGGGGCTTCAGGACAGTGGGTGTCCACAACGAGAGAAACGCTACCGGCTTGTGTAAACTTAATGGCATTTCCAATTAAGTTAATTAAGATCTGGCGTAACTTACCTTTATCGGTACTAATAAACTTGGGAACGCTGGGAGTCCAACTAAAGGAGAGATCGATATTTTTACTTGCCGATTTGACCCTTAACATTCGTTCTATATCCGTCAAGAAGAGCCACAGATCAAAGCTACTTTCCTGGTAGATAATGCGTCCTGATTCAATTTTGGTCATTTCTAAAATATCATTAATCAGTTCGAGCAAATGCTCACCACTGCGATTAATAATATTGATATATTCCTGGTGGGGGACCGCTA
>JBEAPM010000466.1:0-13703 GCA_041164445.1 Cyanobacteriota bacterium | reverse complement strand
CCGGAAGACTGCTGATTTTTTTTGCCTCCCCCGAAAAGACCGCGAATAAATCCCGTCATGGTTAACCCCTGTCTATTTCTATAGAAATTATTTACACTCTGTTAGCTTATCTTAAAATTTGTCCTCCTGCACCCGTTCTGCTAGGAGCTGTCATCGAGTAGCGATGAAATGCCTATCCAATGCTTATTTCAGCCCCTAGCAGTAAAACGGCGCGGGACGAGTCTAATGTCCATACCATAAGGGGTCTGGTCTGAATTGGTGATGCGCCCCGAGCCTAGACGATTTTTGCTTAAATCCGGTTTCCCTTTTCCTCCGGACTGAGAAGCCCATGGGCACGGCTTTAGGCTTCACCGGCCAGGGATAGATTGGATTCATCCGCGCCGTGAATCATCTCTAAAGATAATTCAAAGGCCTGAACCCGAGTTTCACAGAGATGATGGGGCGCAATTAAGTTCAGCACCTTGAGTTTTTCTAGGCGGTTGCGGGTTTGTCCCTTCGCACCCACAATCAAGACTGTCCGATCGTTTCCAAGGGCATCTTTAACCACATTTTCCAGGGAAAGGGAAGCGGTTACCCCCAGGTGAGGCACATCCGTTAAATCTAGAATGAGAACCTCTGCCTCTCGCATGGCGGCATGTTCCCGAGCGATCGCTTTGGCTAAACCAAAAATCATGGGACCACTGAGATAAAAGAGCAAGACTCGGCCAGCGGTCTGATCCATCAGGGCCTTTTCTTCGGCACTGAGTTGGATGGCATCATCCGCATCCGTAATGGTTTTGACTTCTTCTCCATGGAGTTTAGAGAGCTTGTCAATCGTCAAAATATTGGCGATAAAGACCCCAACACCCACTGCCACAATTAAGTCCACCAGGACAGTCAAGAGCAAAACACCATACATGATGAAGCTGCCTTTGACAGAAACTTGGTGGGAGCGCTGGAGAAAACTCCAGTCGAGAATATCAATCCCCACTTTCAAGGCAATACCCGCTAAAACCGCCATGGGGATACTTGCCGTGAGGGGGGCCGCCCAGAGGACGACTACCAGCAGGATCAGAGCGCGGGTAATACCGGATAGCGCCGAGCGGGCTCCGGTTTGAATGTTAACGACGGTACCCATGGTGGCTCCAGCGCCGGGAAGACCGCCACACAAACCGGAAATGAGATTGCCAATCCCTTGACCAATTAATTCCTTGTTCGAGTCGTGCTGGGTGCGGGTCACACTGTCTGCAATGACGGCGGTGAGCAGGGTATCAATGCAACCTAACATGCCTAAGATCGCCGCATCTACAAAAATGATACTGACATCACCGGTAGTAAAAGTCGGTAATTTGAGGGAGGGCATCCCCGTGCTAATGGCTCCAATCCGGCGCATTTCGACATCCCCAAAGAGGGTAAGGGAAACGACCGTGCCGATCACAAGGGCTAATAATTGGGGTGGAACATAACGCTTCCATTGGGAGGGCATCAGGAAGATCAAGGCGATCGTCATGAGCCCTAAAATCAGTTCCACGGGGTTCGTTCGACTGACCAGATCCGGCAAGGCCTGTAGGGTTCCCATCACCCCACCTTTGGGGCTAGATTGACCTAACAAAGGAGCAATTTGCAGAATAATCAGAATCACCCCAATCCCAGACATAAAGCCTGAAATGACGCTATAGGGCATCAGGGTGACATATTCCCCAAGGCGAAAAGCACCAAACAAAATCTGGAATACTCCCGCCAGCATCACCACCGTAAAGGCGATGGCGATCGCCTTTTCCGGATCATTGGGGTATTCTGCCGCCATGGAGACCATGATGCTGGTCATGACCACCGTCATGGGCCCCGTAGGCTCAGAAATGAGGGTGGAGGTTCCCCCAAATAGAGCTGCAAATAAACCGACACATACCGCTCCGTATAAACCCGCAATGGGGCCTGCCCCTGGCATAACGTCTTCAAAACTGGAAAACGCGGCGACACCGAAGGCCAGCGCTAAAGGTAGAGAAACGATCGCTGTCGTTAACCCACCAAACAAGTCGCCTTTGAGATTATCAAAGCGAATTTGATTAAAAATTCTTTGAGTCAGACTCCGGGGCGGAGAAATTGCCTCTCCAGTCATAGATGGTTAGTTCCTTAAAGTGTTTTGTTAAAGACGTGAGTAATGACGTGAGGGAACTGCGAAAACTCTGCTTTCCCTGGGGCAAACCCTATCTAGAGCCTGTTATCAATTCAGCCTGGAAACCTTGCAGAATCAGCCTTTCCCTACCCATCCTAGTTTCATCAGCGGGAACTTCAAGCATTGACTACAAAAAATCCAGCTTAATGAAGACGGTCTCAAGATACAGCAGTCCTCAATCACTTGTAAGGACTAGACTGCTGAAACCGTCGTGTGGTGTGCGCCCTCTGGGCACACACCAGACAACCTAATATATTTAGGCTTGTATAGATGGTGATCAATACCATTCATTTGCACAATAATAGAATTTGGGGCGACAGGCAATTAAACGAAGTCTGCAAAACTTGAACTTCTTTAACACTATGCGACTATCAAAAAATCACACGCTTTCCCAGGAAAGCCAACCGCTTACATTCATCGCGCTGGTTTCAGGGTGACCACTTTATCCTAAAATCATAGAATCTAATCTATCCCCACAGTGGAGTAAACACATGTCTTTAGAAGCGGTTGGATCTTTAGAAACCAAGGGCTTTCCCCCCGTGCTTGCAGCAGCGGATGCAATGGTCAAAGCAGGTCGGGTAACACTGGTGGGGCATATTCGAGCTGGGAGTGCGCGTTGGGTAGTGAATATTCGGGGCGATGTATCGGAAGTGAAAACAGCAATGGCAGCGGGAATTGAAGCAGCAAAAAATACCCCCGGTGGCACCCTGGAGACCTGGGTGATTATTCCCCGTCCCCATGAAAACGTGGATGCGGTAATGCCCATCCACTACACCGACGCAGTAGAACCTTATCGGGTATCGGTTCGTCAACCCCGGATCATTTCTTAGATCTGAAGAGTGCCTTCAGTATTCGGGTGCGGCGAAGCCGCCCCCTGTCGTAAATCAGTGATCAGTAAAAAATATTACTTACAATAGGGCACCTCGAAAAATTCAAAAATCTTCCCGGGTATCCCCACAAGAATAGGAATTGTAGCGAGCGGCGTACTTGCCCGTCACGTAGTTGCTCGTCACGTAGTTGCCCGTCACAATGAAGTGAGGTGACCCATACTTCAGGTGAAATATTTAGTTTGCAACAAAGTCAGTGGCAGCAAGGGGAATTAATCGAGATCCCCATTACGGATTTTACGGATCAAGGGGATGGGGTTGGTCGATGGACGACAGCCGCTCTGGCCTCCGCTGAAGCCTCTTCAGAGTCAAGGGTGGTCTTTGTTCCGGCTACCGTACCAGGGGATCGGGTTCAGGTACGCTTAGTGCGGGTTAAGCCCCGTTATGCCTATGCCCAGTTGGTTAAAATCCTGGAGCCCTCCCCCGATCGTCAGCGTCCTGAGTGTATTGTGGCGGAAAAGTGTGGGGGTTGTCAGTGGCAACATGTTGATTATGAGACGCAACAGCGGGCGAAAAAAGAGCAGGTTATTCAAGCCCTGAAGCGCATTGGTCAATTTGCGGATCCCCCGGTGGATTCCTTGTTGGCCAATGCCCAGCAATTTCACTATCGCAATAAAGCCACCTATCCCTTAGGGCAGTCGGCCACGGGGCAGGTGCAGGCTGGTTACTACCGCAAAGGCAGCCATCGTCTGGTCAATCTGAATCAATGTCCCATTCAGGACGATCGCTTAGATCCCCTCTTAGCCTCACTGAAGCAAGATATCCAGGCTCAAGGCTGGCAGATTTATGATGAAGTCACCCATCAGGGAGCCCTGCGCCATCTTTCTCTGCGCATTGGGCAACAAACGGGGCAAATTTTAATCACCCTGGTCAGTCGAGAACGGACGTTACCGGGATTAGAGGAACAGGCGCTTCTCTGGTGCGATCGCTATCAGGGGGAGAATAGCCAAGTGGTGGGGGTTTGCCTCAACCATAATCCTCAACGGACCAATGCGATTTTTGGTTCAAAAACCATCTGTCTGGCCGGTCAAGATTACTTGGAAGAAAGCTGGGGCGGTCTTCGACTGCGATTGCGCTCCGATACCTTTTTTCAAATTCACTCCGATCAAGCGGAAAAGCTATTGGCGATCGTCCTGGCGGAATTACAGTTAACGGGCACTGAAGCGATCGTAGATGCCTACTGTGGCATTGGAACCTTAACCCTGCCCCTGGCTCAACAGGCTGGGCAAGTCTGGGGGATTGAGAGTCTCCCCAGTTCGGTACACCAAGCAAGAGAAAACGCAGCTCTGAATGGCTTAGAGCAGGTACACATTGAGGAAGGCACCGTAGAAGCCGTCTTACCCCAACTCCCCTTTCACCCCGATATTGTTGTCTTAGATCCCCCCCGTAAAGGCTGCGATCGTCAGGTTTTGGATACCCTGCTCAGGGTTCAACCTCAGCGTATTGTTTATCTGAGTTGCAATCCCGCGACCTTAGCGAGGGATTTAAAAATACTCTGCGAAACCCAGGTTTATCGACTTAGCCGCGTCCAACCCGCCGACTTCTTCCCGCAGACCGCCCACGTTGAAGCAGTAGCATTTTTACAATTAGGGGTGGGTTCCGCCTAGGTAGGATTGGATTTCGTACCTCAACCAACCTAAGACAAGACGATCGCACTTCACAAAAAAATGATCGTTCTATCTGGAAATGTTCATACAATGCATCAACATAGCTTCTCTAAAAATTGCTGAAACCTTCTCAGGGATAGATGTTGAGGGCTCCGACGAGTTTGCGTTATCCATGCTGGGACGATCGGGATGGAGAGCGCACAAGACGATCGCTGGCTGGTGGGAATAGTAGCCGCAGGAGTAGCAGCAGTTTAATGGTTTAGGCATTTGAATATTCAAGTATTTGAATCTTCAGAAATCTAATTTTCACTTGACACCCGGCAAATTGCCGTACATAATAAAATCGCATGATCAGTAAAGCTCTGCTGGAAGGTAGCCATGAAAATAGTGCGATAATCTTAGTATCCCAGAACTTATATTCCAGAGCTTTTATTCCAGAACTTATATTCCTAATACCGCCATGACTACTGCAAGTAAAACCAACAGGCTGGAAGCCCGCGTCAGTAAAGATCATAAGATTTTGATTGAAAAGGCAGCGGCATTAGAAGGGCTTAGTTTAACTGATTTTATTGTTTCAAATCTTGTAGCAGCATCTCATCGTGTTATTCAAGAACATCAGATACTCAGGTTGAGCATTGAGGATAGTGAAGCTTTTGTTAATGCGCTTCGTAATCCTTCTGAGCCTAACGATTGTTTGAAGTTGGCCGCTGTGAGATACAAGCAATTGAGATCAGTGCAGTAGTGATTGGCTTGAAAACCTCAACAATCACGAACAAAATGAAATTTCAAATCCATTCCTTTGACCGTAAATATGATCGTTCTAAATTCTCTTGCGGCAAGGAGCCATTAGACAAATATCTGAAAGAGCAAGCATCCCAAGATATTAATAGGAACCTTGCATCTGTTTTCGTTCTAATAGAAGAAAGTAATACACAAATTTTGGCGTACTATACGCTGTCCTCGTATATCATCCTGATTGAAGAGTTACAGGACGACTTTGCAAGACGACTTCCCCGTTATCCGCAGCTACCAGCAACGTTGTTGGGTCGTCTTGCTGTTGATAAAAAAATTCAACGCACTGGTTTGGGCGAATTTATGTTATTGGATGCTCTAGATAAAGCGTTGACTTGTAGTAATGATATTGGTTCTCTGGCTGTAGTAGTTCAACCTTTAGATGATGATGCCTTTTCCTTTTATAAAAAGTACGGTTTTCAAAATTTAAAGCAAGATCTGACAACATTATATTTGCCAATGAAAACTGTTGCAGATCTGCTGAAGCCGTCTCACTCCTAGGCGGTTCACTGGAGGGAATATCCACTAACGTTGGAGGAGAAACCGTACTGAAAACGAAAAATTTAATGACAGAGTGCAGCACTCTGCCGCCCTCTGCCGCCTTAAGTGGGTAGCCTGTTTTTGAAACTAGAGGAGACCGGGATTAGCTCAGAGGGACTAATTTCCCCTCCACTAAACGCCAAGCCCGATCAGCGATCGTTTTCAACTCTGTGGCATCGTGGGTCACAATCAACAACGTCCAATGTTTTTTTAAGCGTTTCAGTAACGCCACCAGTTGCGATCGCATTGACCAATCTAACCCCGCCGTGGGTTCATCCAACAATAATAGATAGGGTTGCCGAATCAGTTGCACCGCTAAGGCCAAACGCCGTTGTTGTCCCCCACTGAGATTAAAGGGAGCCGTATTCAAGGGCAGATGGGCTAACCCCACTTCCTGCAGCGCTTCACGAATTTGCTCCGTTTTAATTTCAGGATGCCCCAGCCGTAATTCCTCAGCGATCGTACTGCCACAAAAATGTCGCTCGGGGAATTGAAAGACTAAGCCCCCCAGTTGTTGTAAATGAAGGGGCGTTAAAAATTGCTCTTGCCAGTAAATTTCCCCAGAATTCACTTCCGCCAGCCCCGCCAGAATTTCTAAGAGCGTTGTTTTACCCGCACCACTCATTCCCACAATGAGCCCTAATTGTTGTGCCTCTAATTGCAGATCTAAGTTCTTGAGGATGGGTTGAGTGACAGCCGGAGGATGGTAAACCACTTGTTTGAGATAGAGCATGGCAAAATGACAAAAGGATGAAACCGTTAGCAGGGTGTATGCTACGGGGCACTTTTTATAGATTAGAGATATACCGTAACCCCTGGGAAAGGAATTGGCAGGGGTATGCTCGAGTCTTAAGGAACCCATCCCCCTGACCGTTTCTGTGAAAAACCAAAATCCATAAGGAATTTTAAGTATTGCGAGGGGCTATCTCTAATATTATGGAGCATGGTCAGAGACTGCCCTGGGAATTCAAATTGCCATGCTAAGACTTAAGCGACGAAACTTTTTACGCAGTGCAGCTTTGGGCCTCATGGTCTGGGGATGGGACGGATTGTTTCCCCTTGCGTCTCGCTATGGTCGAGCTTTAGCCCAGCCCGCCCGCCGAAAATTTGCCCTCCTGGTAGGCATTAACAGCTATGACAAAAATCGCTGCGGCTGTCAACCGTTAGCGGGTTGTGTGACGGATGTGGATCTGCAACATCAATTGCTGGCCTATCGTTTTGGCTTTCGTTGGGAAAATATTTACACCTTGGTGGATGGGCAGGCAACCCGCGCCGCCATTGAAACGACGTTTTTTACTCAACTTCTGCCCCAAGTCCAACCCGATGACTTAGTGGTCATTCACTTTAGTGGCTATGGCAGCACCATTAGCCTGGCCGATCAGCCCGCCCAACCGAGCTTGGTGACGATCGATAGCGTCTATCCCGATAACCCTCAAGTACCCAGTAATGATTTGCCCAAGGAAACCCTGAGGCTCCTGATCGAGAATTTAGCGACCCGGCGGGTCGTGACCGTCTTAGATACCAGTTTTGACTTTCCCCCGTCCGCACTCCTGCGCAGTGCGGCCCAAATTCGCACCCGTCCCCATTCCCGGGCAACGGTGTTGGCCGCAGAGACGCTGGCCCTGCAAGACCGGTTGCAGCAGCAGTTAGCAGCGCAAAGGGAGGATGCCAGAGTGTCGGCTACGGGGTGGCCCGGTCTGTTATTGTCCGCTGCCGCTGCAGATCAGGCCGCCCTAGAGTTAAAGGGAGATCACTATACAGCCGGGGTTTTTACCACCTGTTTAACCCGGCAACTCTGGCAAGCGGTGCCGGCTGCAACGATTTACATTGATGTCCAACGCCTCCAAAACCGTACCGCTCCCATTGTCTGGCAGACCCAAACGCCCCGGAGTGAAAGCAGTTTGGGCAATACCATTAATCTCAAAGATCTAGGGGTGATTCCTACCCTCTCCCAAGGGTTAGAAGGGGTTATTACCACCATCAGTAACGATCGTCGTGAGGTGGAGTTGTGGTTAGGCGGCTTATCGAATGCGGTATTGCGTACCTATGGAGTGAATGCAGCGTTGCGGATCGCCCGTTACCACCGTAGTGACCCGGAGATTGTTTTACAGATTGTGCAACGGGATCGCTTTTCGGCAAAAGCCCGGGTCATTTCTGGGTCAGAGAGTAGCGATCGTTTATTTGTGGGACAAGGCGTTCAAGAAAAAATTCGCCTTTTACCCCAAAACACTAGCCTGATTATTGCCCTAGCGGATCACCTCGATCGGATTGAACGGGTTGATGCCACTAGTGCTTTTGCAGGACTCCAAAATCTGAAAGTGCTCAGCCAAGATACAGAAGCCCCTGATTATGTGTTTAAGCATTTGGGGCGAGTGGAGGAAACGGGTCAAGCCTGGAATTCCTATCGCGTCATTGTAGAGCCCAGTCGCTATGGTTTGGCCGCGCCGGGCCAAGACATTTTACCCGGTACCGCCAGCGTCTATGACGAAGCGGTGAAAACCGCTGTGCAGCGCCTTGATTCTCGGTTTAATTCTTTGCTGGCTATTAAGCTGTTGAACTTACTGGAAAATGCTGCAACTACCCATGTGCCCCTCACCCTCCAGATTGGCAATTCCTTAGGGGGGGATCCCTTAGTGGACTATCGTGCCGAACGGGCCCTCGATCGCTTAGAAAATCAGGTGTCTTCCAACAGTATTCCCCTAGTGAACTTGGGGGTCGGTCAATCTCTCCGTTATCAGATTGGCAACCTCGGCGATCGTTCCCTCTATGGCGTTCTGCTGGCCTACGAGCCCAATGGTAGTTTTTCTATCGGTTATCCGGAGTATCTCATTCCGGGCAGTTTTGCGCCGCTGCAAAATTGGGACATTGCAGCGCAACAAACCGCTATTTTAGAAGGAATTTTGCCCGGGCTGACCCCAGAAATCAGTTTGGTCTTAGTCCTCAGCCGAGCCCCCCTCTACCGCACCCTGACCACGATCGGCCGTAATCTGGGGGGAGGGATCTCAATCCTGAAATCCTTGAATAATCCCCTTGCGGTTTTACAAGCATTAGTCCAGGATTTGCAACAGGCCAGTAGTGAAACCTGGGCAGATAGCGGCCGTTCCGATGCGATCGCTCTAGATATGTCTGCTTGGGCAGCCCTTCGTTTAACGGGACAAATCCGATATTAGGGCATTCGATATGAGGGCACTTCGATTAATGGTGGCGGGCGGCGCAGTCGCCCGCTACAACCCCCATTCTTGTGGGGGGAGGAGGGTGAAATTTTGCATTTTTCGAGGTGCCCATTAGACAAATCCAAGCTGCTCCGCCGTTAGGCTGCACGGTTTCAGGGTTAACCCCCTCACAACCAGCGGCCATTGATAGCCAAAAATTCACAAAATATTATGACTGCTTTAATTGAACTCATTCAGGACAACCTTCCCTTTTTACTAGGAAAAGGGATTCCCCTGTTGTTGTCCTTAATCGCAGCAAGTTTGTGCTTAGTCTTTACCCGTTACCTCGCAAACTCCAGCCGTCGAGTTGTCGCTTTAGGAGTAGCTCAAAGGATCGAAAGCTCCTCTTTACGACTGCTCATTGTCCAAACAACTTTTGTGGGGGTGTGGACGTTAGGAGGCTTAGTTGCTGCCATGATTGCCTTTCCCGATCTCCGCTTAGGCGATATTATTGGGCTGCTGGGACTGGGCTCTGTTGCCATTGGTTTTGCCTTTCAAGATATTTTCAAGAATTTCCTCGCGGGAGTATTATTATTGCTGGAATCTCCCTTTCAAATTGGCGATCAAATTCAGGTTGGAGATTTTGAAGGAGAAGTGGATGAAATTACAATTCGGGCAACGCAAATTCACACCTATCAAGGGGAAAGAATTTTAATTCCTAACTCCATCGTCTTTACCAGCGAACTCAAAGTTTATACGGCGCTCCCCTATCGTCGCACTGACCTAGCGATCGGCTTGGATTATAGTACTAACCTGGCGGAAGCCGTCACCATTCTCCGGGAAGCCACGACTCAAGTGCCCCTGGTGTTGAGCGATCCCCCCCTGGAAGTAGATTTAGTCGGCTTTGGGGATAGCTCCATTGACTTTATGGTGCGCTATTGGACAATGCCCAAAGAAAAAAATATTCGTGAGGCTCAAACGCAAGTGATCTTAGCCCTCAAACAGGCCTGCGATCGTCATGACTTAAGAATTCCCTACCCCATCCGCACCGTCTATGGGTTCGATCAACAACAGTTTTTAGATTATCAACCCCAAAGTTAAGCCGAAGTTCCTCCAAAGTTCAGCAAAGGTGGTCAGTGCCCAGCTTTTTTTACTGATTGTTAGAGGGGCTACCAACTTAGGGGCGGCACTCCGCGCCACATTCTTCCATTCAATTTTTCCGCGTTCAGTGAAAAGCCCTTTTACGTTGTTCTGTTGAGATCAAAAAAGAATTGTAAAGATTCTGAAAAATGATGTAGAACATGGGCCCCAAGGCAACCGATGGATCGAAGGTCTGCAAACAAATGCCAATGGTGAAGGCGGTATTCTTTTGTCCGAGGCACTGACTCGCCTCCCTTAAAAATTTCGATCGTCCCAATAAGCGTCCTGTGGAAAAGTTAATTAGACAAACCAGAAAACTAATCAGGGCTATTTTCAGTAAATAGAGGACGGAAATTTGAGATTCAAACCAGATATAATGGGTTGACTTTGCCGTCACAATATACAATAAAATCATCCAGAGATAGAAGGATAGGGACTTTAAATTCAGAAAAACAGCCGTAATGCCCAGGGGCAAAACTCTTTTAATAATTTGGGAAACAATCAGGGGCAGATAAACGATCGTTGAAATGGAGGTTAAAAGGGTGGGGACGGAAACCTGAACTTCTTGGTGGGCAATTAAGGGAATGAGCAGGGGAATACAGAGGGAAACGATCGTATTAGAAGTCAGCACTGAATAAGCGGCATATTCAACATTCCCTTGAATCAGTTTAATCACCACTGGGGCGGCGGCTGCCGTGGGGGAAATGGCCAACATAAAGCTGATTAAGGCTAACTGAAAGTCGAAGGTGCGGAGAATAAAGAATAAGCTAAAGGCCAGCAGAAACATCGTAGAGAGGATGACGATCGCTTGGCGATAAAAGGAACTCCTGAGTTTAAACTCCAGATCCAGAAAGGCAAAAAACAGCATTGCCATGACAATATATTTAATGGCAACGGCAAAAATATAACCGGAGGGAAAACAAATCCCCAGGAAAATTGCCAAAAACAAAAATTTAGAATTCATGGCAGAACAAAGAGATAAAGCGATCATCTCGCAGAATGAAGGGCATCATCGTCGAGGAAAAAATAAGGATCTCGATGAATTGTGGTAGATGACCTAACCATTCGCCACCCTTCATCCATGTGCCCAAAAGTTACACAAGTTACAAAGTTACAAAAATTACAGCCTTTACACAAAAATTAGCATTTCAGGCTTGATGCCATCATCATTACGTTATCTTTGAGTTTTGTAAACAACCATGAACAACTTTTACAGAATCTCAAAAATTAGCTAGCTACTTCCGGCAGAAGGGTGCGGCGCACCGCACCGTACCCTTTCCTGCAATTTTTTCGCTTGCAGTGAAAAGCCCAAAAATTCCCCTGAGGAACCTCTTCCTTGCCTAAAAATAGGCACCCCGTTGTAGATTTTTTGAGATCCTCTGTCCTTAAATGGGTCTTAAATCGTAAGGAAATATTCACAAATTGGTAAATAAGTTAAGTCAATTGGAAAAACCGGGTGAATTACCCATATTCCCCTTAGGATCGAATCAACTTGGTGCGATCGGCATTAACAGCGAGTTCTGAATTTGCGATCTTAAATTCTTGAGAAATTGTTTATTTTCGCTGCTTCTGTTCTAGCCGAATCAGACTTAATGCAAGTTACCGTTTCGGATGAGGGCAACCATGAGTAACACAGACACCCATACCAAAAACTTTGCAACGATCGATGGGAACGAAGCGGCAGCACGGGGGGCCTATCCCCTTAGTGAAGTCGTGGCCATCTACCCCATTACGCCCTCCTCTCCCATGGGAGAATGGTCGGATGCCTGGGCAGCAGCAGGACAAGCGAATCTCTGGGGAACCATTCCCTTGGTAGTGGAAATGCAGAGTGAAGGGGGAGCTGCGGGAGCGGTTCACGGTGCTTTGCAGGCCGGTTCCTTAACCACCACCTTTACCGCATCCCAGGGATTGATGCTGATGCTCCCCAATCTCTACAAAATTGCCGGGGAATTAACCCCAGCGGTCATTCACGTTGCGGCCCGTTCCTTGGCCGCTCAGGCTCTGTCTATTTTTGGCGACCATAGTGATGTGATGGCTGCCCGGATGACCGGTTGTGCCCTGCTTTGTTCCAATTCTGTCCAGGAAGCCCACGATTTTGCCACGATCGCTACTCGGGCGAGTTTGGCTTCCCGGATTCCCTTCCTGCACTTCTTTGATGGCTTTAGAACCTCCCATGAAGTGCAGAAAATTGAGATTATCGCCCCCGATGCACAACGATCGCTGATCAAAGATGAGTGGATTTTTGCCCATCGCAGTCGGGCGCTAACCCCGGATCATCCTGTTTTGCGGGGAACGGCCCAAAACCCCGACGTATACTTCCAAGCCCGGGAGACGGTCAATCCCTTTTACTTCACCTGTGCCGATGCCGTGCAGGAAGCGATGGATGAGTTTGCTGCCGTGACGGGTCGGCAGTATCAGCCCTACGAATACCACGGTGCCGATGATGCAGAGCGGATTGTGGTGCTGATGGGATCGGGCTGCGAGACGGCCCATGAAACCGTGGACTACTTAGTGAGTCAGGGCGAAAAGGTTGGGGTTCTCAAAGTGCGGATGTACCGTCCCTTTGACAACTATCGCTTTATTGCCGCCATTCCCAAAACCGTCAAAGCGATCGCTGTTCTCGATCGCACCAAAGAACCAGGCAGTGGCGGAGAACCCCTTTACCTGGATGTGGTCAACGCCGTGTATGAGTTGGGCCAGTCCCACTGGGCCCCTCCAGCCCCTCCGGTGACCCTACCGGTGGAAGATAAGCCGGAACTGAATGATCTTCCCCTCAACCTAGAGCACAAAATCATCCAAGTCCCCACCATTGTGGGGGGACGCTACGGGCTATCTTCCAAGGAATTTACCCCCGCCATGGTCAAAGGTGTCCTGGATAACCTCCTAAAACGAGAACCCCAAAACCACTTCACTGTGGGCATTGTCGATGACGTAACCCACACCTCCCTAGACTACGATCCCAGCTTTTCCACCGAGCCGGAAAGTGTGGTGCGGGCGGTCTTCTACGGGTTGGGTTCCGATGGCACTGTCGGAGCCAATAAGAACTCCATTAAAATCATTGGCGAAGAAACAAACAACTACGCCCAGGGCTACTTCGTTTACGACTCCAAGAAATCCGGTTCCGTCACCGTGTCCCACCTCCGGTTTGGCCCGGAACCGATTCGCTCTACCTACCTGATCACCGAGGCCAACTTCATTGCCTGTCATCAGTGGGAGTTTGTCACGCAGTTTAACCTCCTAGATGCGGCCGTACCTGGCTCCACCTTCCTGATCAACAGTCCCTTTGGGCCGGAAGAAACCTGGACACGCCTGCCCATGAGTCTACAACAGCAAATTGTGGATAAACAACTCAAGGTCTATTGCATCAACGCCTCCCAAGTGGCCAAGGATGCGGGCATGGGGGGCCGGATTAATACCGTGATGCAAACCT
>JBEAPM010000465.1:0-3942 GCA_041164445.1 Cyanobacteriota bacterium | reverse complement strand
CCAAAACTAGTGAGTCCGATCGCCTCAAACGGATTCGCCATACCACATCCCATGTGATGGCTATGGCGGTACAACGACTCTTTCCCAAAGCTCAGGTGACGATCGGCCCTTGGACAGAGACTGGGTTTTACTACGATTTTGATGTTCCAGATCCCTTTACAGAGGCAGATCTTAAGGCCATTAAAAAGGAGATGGATAAGATTATCCGCAAAGGTCTGTCCATGGAGCGGGAAGAGGTGAGCCGAGAAGAAGCCCGTCGCCGCATCACGGACTTGGGAGAACCCTACAAACTAGAAATTCTAGACTCGATCCAGGAACCCATCACCCTCTACCACTTGGGGGATCAATGGTGGGATCTCTGTGCGGGCCCCCATGTGGACAACACGACAGAGCTTGACCCTAAAGCGATCGCTTTGGAAACCGTTGCCGGAGCCTATTGGCGGGGGGATGAAACCAAAGCGCAGCTACAACGCATCTACGGTACGGCCTGGGAAACCCCGGAACAACTCGCAGAATATAAACGACGCAAGGAAGAAGCCCTCAAGCGGGATCACCGCCGTCTCGGTCGGGAATTAGGACTATTTCTATTTGCGGATCCGGTGGGGCCCGGCTTACCCCTGTGGACTCCCAAGGGAACGATCTTGCGGGGAACTCTGGAAGACTTTCTCAAGCAAGAGCAAATTAAACGGGGCTATTTACCCGTCGTTAGCCCCCACATTGCCCGGGTGGATCTCTTTAAGACCTCAGGCCACTGGCAAAAATATCAAGAAGATATGTTTCCCATGATGGCGGAGAATGAAACCGCCAAACTGGAGGAGCAGGGCTTTGTCCTCAAGCCCATGAACTGCCCTTTCCATATTCAAATCTACAAAAATGAACTGCGATCGTATCGGGACTTACCCATGCGCTTAGCGGAATTTGGCACGGTTTACCGCTACGAGCAATCCGGGGAATTGGGCGGGCTGACCCGGGTGCGGGGCTTTACCGTGGATGACTCTCACCTGTTTGTCACACCCCAACAGTTGGATGAAGAGTTCATCAGTGTGGTGGATTTGATTTTATCGGTCTTCCAAAGCTTAAACCTGAAGAACTTCCGGGCCCGCCTCAGCTTCCGGGATCCCGCTGCGGATAAGTATATTGGCTCTCCAGAAGCCTGGGACAAGGCAGAAGCTGCTATCCGCCGTGCCGTAGAAACCCTGGGCATGGAGTACTTTGAGGGCATTGGGGAAGCCGCTTTTTATGGGCCCAAATTAGACTTTATCTTTCGGGATGCCCTAGAGCGGGAATGGCAGTTGGGAACGGTGCAGGTAGACTATAACCTCCCGGAACGTTTTGATTTGGAGTATGTTGCTGAAGACGGCAGCCGCCAACGTCCGGTGATGATTCACCGGGCACCCTTTGGTTCCCTAGAGCGATTAATTGGCATCTTAATTGAAGAATATGCGGGGGATTTCCCCCTCTGGTTAGCACCCGTTCAAGTGCGCCTCCTGCCGGTTACGGAAGAATTTCTGCCCTTCGCGGACGCTACGGCTCAACAAATGAGGGCGATCGGCATTCGGGTGGAAGTGGATAAAGGCGGCGATCGTTTAGGCAAAATGATTCGCAATGCAGAAAAAGCCAAAATTCCAATCATGGCGGTCATCGGTGCCAAGGAAGTGGAGGCTCAAGCCCTGAGTATCCGTACCCGTGGGGCTGGAGATCTCGGTTCCTTAGCGGTTGGTGAAGTCCTAGAGAAACTCGCCAAAGCGATCGAGCAGCGCAGTCAAGGGCTATAAATGCCCCAGTGCTACCCCAGGAGGACAAGAATTGTTACAATATTTTACAAAATGCTTATAACTTTCTGAGCAAACTTAGTGTTTGGGGTTCGTTTATGTACCAGTCCTCCCGTTCTAGCGATCGTGCTGCACGCACTGCCGAAGGTCATCGGGCCTTGGAACATCATTATCCCACTCCTTCCCCCCAGGCTTCTCCCTCTGGGATGGTGCCCCGTTCCCAAATGCCAGAATTTTATGAACCGCAACTGGTCTATTTAAATGCTGCCCGCAAGGATGTTCACCACGTTGTCCACATCTACGATCCAGCCGTGATTAACGATCGCTACCGGAATCGCTGGGGTCTGGTCTGGAAACGTTTATTGAATATTTTTCTGCCCTTGTTTGCCTTCTTTTTTGGGATCTGGTGGGACAAAAAACTGGGCAATATGGGCCCAAAACAAGAGCAGAAGCGGGCGATTCAACTGCGGAAAACCATTACAAAGTTAGGACCAGCCTTCATTAAAGTGGGGCAAGCGCTCTCTACCCGTCCCGATTTATTGTCCGCCATTTACCTGCAGGAAATGACCAAATTGCAGGATCAATTGCCACCTTTCCCCAACAGTATTGCCTACCACCTCATCGAACGGGAACTAGGTGAACCGCCCCAGGAATTATACGCAGAATTTAGTGAAGATCCCGTTGCAGCAGCCTCCCTAGGCCAAGTGTATAAGGCTCGTCTCAAAAATGGTCACGCCGTAGCGGTTAAAGTCCAACGTCCTGGCTTAGAAGAACAAATCACCCTGGATCTCTACATCCTCCGAAACCTAGCCCAGTGGATAATGCAAAATACCAAAATTGTCCGTAGCGATCTCGTCGCCATTATGGATGAGTTTGGTAGTCGCATTTTTGATGAAATGGACTATACCCAAGAGGGAAAAAATGCTGAACGCTTTGCCGAATTATATGGTCACTTAAAGGATATTTATGTTCCTAATATTCATTGGGATTATACCAGTCGCCATGTTTTAACGATGGATTGGGTTGCGGGCACTAAATTAACTAAGCTCGAAGAGGTTCAAGCTCAAGGAATTGATGTTCGTTACTTAATTGAAGTTGGCGTGCAGTGCTCTCTGCGGCAGTTATTAGAACATGGCTTTTTCCATGCCGATCCCCATCCGGGCAATTTGCTGGC
Source organism: Cyanobacteriota bacterium (assembly GCA_041164445.1). Classification (GTDB taxonomy): domain Bacteria; phylum Cyanobacteriota; class Cyanobacteriia; order Prochlorotrichales; family Prochlorotrichaceae; genus JBEAPM01. The sequence continues at coordinate 996 of JBEAPM010000465.1, read as the reverse complement.
GACTCCAGAAGGTAAGCTAGCCTATCTGGATTTTGGCATGATGAGTGAGGTTAAAACCTATCAACGCTACGGCTTAATTGAGGCGGTAGTTCACTTAGTCAACCGGGACTTTGATGGTCTTGCCCAGGATTATATTAAGCTAGAGTTTCTTACCCCCGATACCGACTTAACGGCGTTAACCCCCGCCCTGGCAGAGGTCTTTAACAATGCTTTGGGAGCCAGCGTTGCGGAACTCAATTTTAAGAGCATTACGGATGAACTTTCCAATATTATGTACGAGTATCCCTTTCGGGTACCCGCTTACTATGCTCTGATTATCCGCTCCTTGGTCACTTTAGAGGGGATTGCCATTAATGTTGACCCCCACTTTAAGGTGTTGAGTAAAGCCTATCCCTATATTGCGAAACGATTACTGACGGATCCCTCCCTAGAACTGCGTACCAGTTTACGAGAATTGCTCTTTAAGGATGGTGATTTTCGCTGGAATCGTTTAGAAAATCTACTGCGGAACGCCAGACAAAGTGATGATTACGATATCGATCGGGTTTTAGACCAAACCCTCGATTTTCTCTTCTCAGAACGGGGTGAGTTTATCCGCGATCGTTTAGTGGATGAATTGGTCACGGGGATTGATTTGATGGGACGCAGTACCCTGCAAAATATCCGCCATGTTCTGCAAACTCGGATGGGTTTACCCCTCTCGGAGCAGGTCACCATTACCCCGGCAGAGCAGGATAGTTTAGAACGCTTTGAGCGGATTAGTGAAATCCTCAGAAGCAGTCAAGGATTTGATCCCTGGCGGATCTTGCAATCGGTTCCTAAACTCGTCAGCCGCCCTGAACTCCAGTCTATGGGGCAACAGGTGGCCAGCGATCTGGTGCAAAAAGCCCTCGCCCGACTGATTCGATCGCTCTTGGTGCAGGAATTAGAAACGGTTTAGTCTCTGCGTAAATCATGCGGAGAACCTAAAAAATACGGTGTAACCCGACGTAATTT
>JBEAPM010000464.1:0-3197 GCA_041164445.1 Cyanobacteriota bacterium | reverse complement strand
GGAATGGCATCGAAGAAATGACAGGCTTCTTCTACGGTCATGTTCAAGACATCGGCAATGGACTTGCCTTTGTACTTCACCTGCAGGGTTTCTCGGTTGTAGCGAGCCCCTTTGCAGACTTCGCACTGAACGTAGACATCTGGCAGGAAGTTCATTTCAATGACGTTGACCCCCTGCCCTTTACAGGCTTCACAGCGACCGCCTTTGACGTTGAAGGAAAATTGTCCTGGTTTGTAGCCTCGGGTCTTGGCTTCGATCGTTTGGGTGAATACCTCTCGAATCGGATCAAACGTACCGGTATAAGTCGCAGGATTCGATCGGGGAGTGCGACCAATGGGGGACTGGTCAATGACAATGACTTTATCTACGGCTTTGATGCCTTCTAAGGCTTCTAAGTCTTTGGGAAAGGGGGTTTGCTGCCCTAAGTAGTGCTGCAGGGCAGGGTGGAGGAGTTCGTTAATGAGGGTGGATTTGCCTGAACCGGATACGCCGGTAATGCAGACTAGTTTACCCAGGGGGATCTCTACGGTTAAATGGCGTAAATTATTGCGGTGGGCGTTTTTGAGGATCAGGCTCTTTTCATTGCCTGGCCGCCGTTCTTGGGGGGTGTCAATGCGTTTTCGCCCGGAAAGATAGGCTCCCGTAATGGATGCGGGGCACTCCAGCAAGTCAGACAACTGCCCCTGGGCAACGATCGCGCCGCCGTGAACTCCGGCACCGGGGCCAATATCAACGAGGTGATCTGCCGCTCGAATCGTATCTTCGTCATGCTCCACCACAATTAGGGTATTGCCCAGATCCCGCAGACGGGTCAAGGTGCGCAGGAGACGATCGTTATCCCGTTGGTGTAGGCCAATGCTGGGTTCATCCAGGACGTACAACACTCCCGTTAACCCTGAACCAATTTGGGTGGCGAGGCGAATCCGTTGCGCTTCCCCGCCGGAAAGGGTCATGGCAGCCCGATCGAGGCTGAGGTAATCTAATCCCACATCCAGCAGAAATTGCAGGCGGGCTTTAATTTCCTTGAGGACGAGTGCCCCAATCTGGAGTTGACGATCGCTGAGATGAGATCCGGAGTCGGGGGACTCTCCCGTGAGGACTTGAATGCGCTGGAGACAGTCTCGAATGGAGACACTGGTGAGATCGCGGATCCCGTAGCTGCCGATGCGAACTGCGAGGGATTCGGGTTTGAGCCGATCGCCATGACATTCTTCACAGACTTGATTGACCAGATATTTTTCTAGTTTTTGCTTAAAACTCTCGGAACTACTGTCTCGGTACTGGCGCTCCAACATCGGCAAAATGCCTTCGTAGCGTCGTTTTTGCTGCGATCGTCCCCCATAGCGGGAATCCGTTTCAATGACGATCTCTCGATCGCTTCCGTGAAGGAGAACCTGCTGTTGCTTAGGGGTGAGTTTCTGCCAGGGGGTTTGCAACTCAAAGCCGTAGGCTTGTCCCACACTGTAGAGCAGAGAAAAGTAATAGGCATTATCTTTTTCTGACCACGGAGCAACGGCGGCATAGACAGGCTGACTGGGATCCGGCACCACCCGATCGGCGCAAAACTGTTGGAGAGCGCCCAGACCGTGGCAAGTGGGACAGGCTCCATAGGGGGAATTAAAGGAAAAGAGGCGGGGAGATAGTTCTTCAATGACCGCCCCATGCTCAGGGCAGGCAAAATTTTCCGACAGTACCAGTTCCGAGGGCAGATGATTCGCTTCCGCCGCCCGGGGAGCGCTATTGATGAGATCATAGACCGGGGCTTTTTCCGCTGCCCGCAGTGTACTCCCGGCTGTACTCCCGGCGGGTGCCTCCCCTGTCGCACCGCCCTCTAGTACAGAGAGTTTAGGGGCATCCACGATCGCAATGACCGCAATTCCCCCCGATCGCTTCAGACAGGTGGTGAGAGAGTCCGCTAGGCGTTCCCCCATATCTTCCTTTTTGACGAGGCGATCGATCACCACTTCAATCGTGTGGCTATGGTTTTTATCCAGTTCAATATTATCCGCCAACTCCCGGACTTCGCCGTTAATGCGTACCCGGGCAAAGCCTTCTGCCGCCAAACTAGAGAGCAGTTTTTGATGCGTTCCTTTTTTCCCCCGTACCACCGGAGCCAGAATTTGGAACCGTGTCCGCTCCGGCAGTTCCAGCACTCGATCCACCATCTGGTCAATGGTCTGGGGAACGATCGATCGGTAACAGTGGGGACAGTGAGGTTCCCCCGCCCGTCCAAAGAGCAAGCGCAGATAGTCATAAATTTCCGTCACCGTACCCACCGTGGAGCGAGGGTTATGGGATGTGGACTTTTGATCAATGGAAATCGCTGGACTTAACCCTTCGATCGCATCCACATCGGGCTTGTCTACCTGTCCCAAAAACTGCCGGGCATAGGAACTGAGGGACTCCACATAGCGCCGCTGCCCCTCTGCAAAAATGGTATCAAAGGCGAGGGAAGACTTGCCAGAACCCGACACCCCCGTAAAGACAATAAGACGATCGCGGGGTAGATCGAGATCAATATTTTTAAGATTGTGCTGCCGTGCGCCCCGCACCCGAATCAGGTTTTCAAGGGAGGGCTGGAGCAGTTCCGAAGCGCTGGGAGATGCCACAGGTTTGGCTGGGGAGGGTTCAGCAGTCCGGCGGGATTTAGCCATACAGGGCGATCGGGAAAAAACAGCTTTCCTATTCTAGCAGCGAGATCTAGAGTGGGACGGTCTGAAGGGGCTAAGTGTGCAGGAGTTCGATCGTTTGGATCCCTTGCAGTGGTATGAGATCCAATGGATCCCGGGGTGAATTTTTGTAACAAACGCTTGGGGGTTTCTTTTTGCCGTTATATTCTCTTTCTCGGAACGAGATTTTTCATTCTGCAAAGCGATCGGCTCCCCCTTTTCCCCCTTGGTATCCAACCCTTCAATGTCGAAGAAAGGAACCAATTAGTGATCCCCAATTAGTGATCCAAAGTCATTAAAGCGTTAGCGATTCTCAAATTTCTTAAACTGAATAGTCAAATGGCAGCAGACTTGGCTCCCTCAAGGATCTGCTTTTCTTTAAGTACGATCGTTTTGCTCCAAATGTGTGTCAATAAATACAACGCACTCATTAAAAATTAGGAAGTAGAGCGATCGTTTCAACCGTTTCAAGAGCGTTAGGATTTGCTGACTGCCCACTAAATGCGGGCACGGATTTCAAAACTGTAG
>JBEAPM010000463.1:0-4795 GCA_041164445.1 Cyanobacteriota bacterium | reverse complement strand
AGGTGTGATGAATCAGAGATTCTTCTAGGAGAGGGATAATAATGTTACAAAGCGCATGATGAACCACCCTATCTCGGTAGGGCGCTGCTGAAATCATCCGCTTTTTGGGTGTGGTAATTTCAAAGGTTGTGTAAGAACCCGGTTCATAGGTTTTATTCTGTAACTGTCTTTGTAAGCTCAGGAGTTCTTCTTCCCGGTTGAAGTTAAACTCCAGGACGCCAGGTTTAAACCGTTTGCCTTTTTGAGCTTTGTTAACAGCTAAAAAAAGATTCTCAAATGCAATGATTTTACACCAAAGGTTACCGTAGCGTTTCATGGGAGTTGCTATAAAATTTTTGTTTTTTAGTTTGTTGTTTAATCCACCCCCCTAACTCTGTACCTATATCACTTAACTTTATGATAATATTATCGTAGCGCTTTAGATCAATTATTTCAAAATCAAGAAGGAGACGCGCTTGATAGCGAAGTACAACTAAACTTTGGTTAAGTTGCATTAAATCGTTGAGTTTGTCTACTTTATATTGTACACTCAAAAGAGTTTCTAAAAAATCATATAAACGGGAAATTATTCTGTCTCCTAACTGAAACTTAAATACTTGTGGAAATCGATTAATAATGGGGATATACCATTTAATCAAATCATAAGTTTTTTGAATAATAGAAAGTTCGCTCATAGCCTGTGGAAAACTCGATTTTCAAATTTTAAAAATTTTTAAAGGGAAAGAGGGAAAAAGCGCTAAAGGGAAAACCTGGAAGACAACAAAACTAAGGAACCAACACTACCCGAAAGCCGTTGTTGTTGTCCCAACTGTCTCGGAGGTCCCTAACCCGGTTCGCCGAGCGAGTATCCCTAGCGCCGTCGATCCAAGAACCGCCCCGCAGGACTCTTAGTTCATTACTAGATAGCCATGCAGTGCCATCCCGTGGGGCATCATTATAGCTATCGTGCCAGCCATCTTCAACCCACTCCCATACATTACCGTGAATATGGTACAAACCCCAAGGGTTGGGGTATAGGGTATTTACGTCGATCGTCCCTCCTCTGTACCTTCCTGTTGGAGCATTACCATAGGGATACCTGCCATCGTAATTCACCACCTCTGGGGTAATGGTTTCTCCATAGCTAAAGGGTAAACACTGGGCACTAGAAGGACAGGTGCCAGCCCGTGCCGCATACTCCCATTCCGCTTCCGTAGGGAGACGATAGTTTTTTCCCGTGAGTTCTCTTAAGCGCCGCACAAATTCCTTCGCATCGTCCCAAGACACATTGGTTACCGGAAGATTTTCCCCCTTGACAGCGGAAGGATTTCCTCCCATCACAGCGAACCATTGCGCTTGGGTTATTTCATAGCGCCCCATCAAAAAGTCCCCTACCGTTACCGATCGCTGTGGGCCTTCGTCACCATCTCGACCTGCTTCACTTGCCGGTGATCCCATCATGAAGGTTCCCCTTGGGATTGTTACCATCTCTAGGGGCAGTTCGCCTGTGTCTAGCCGGGAGTTTAGCGCTTGTTCTACATAGATTTTTCCTTGCTTAGCGGAGGGGCTAACGCTGCCATTGGCACTCACTCTGGCGGTGGTAAAACTAAAGGATCTTACGGGGAATCCCAAGAATGTGGGGGGTGTAGTTACACCCGGTTCAGGTCGAGCCGGTATAACAGGTACAACAGGTACAGGCGGTGTAGTTACACCCGGTGCAGTTACAGGAGAGTTGGAAGAACTAGAGGGTGGTTGTGATACAGGTTTTTGGGGCTGCGGTTCTTTTTGGGGCTGCGGTACAGGGTTTGGGGGCACTTCTACAATGCCCAAGTCACCGGGTTGTGTCTGGTTTGGGTCAAGGGGGGCTAGGGGAAACGAATCGAGGGAATCTAGATCAGGGGGCGTTAAACTTTCTGTAACATCAGGGCTGGGACTTTCCGGGCTGGGGGATATACCTGGGGCATCTGGGGAGGTATCGGGACTGATGGACGGCAGAGAACTAACGCTGGGGGTTGGTGGCGGTGGCGGAGGGGGAAGGGTGTTCCGCCTTACAAGTGCAGCCATAATCCCGATTAGCACTAAGCAGATCAAGCCTGCTATCACTGCCATACCCTTTCTTTTCTGAGGCTTGCTTTTCTGAGGGGTGCGGGGTTCCCTTGCAGGATTTTCTCTCTCTGGTTCTTTGATCGGTGCAGGAGCTGGTAAAGCTGCTGGAGGTTGAGGCTTGGGCTTGGCTGGTATTGGTAGAGACTGGAGGGCTTCGGGACTCAGGGGTAGATCTAGCAGATCAAACCAAGCACGAATGCTTTGGGGACGGTTCTTGCGATCCAGGTGAATGGCTTTGACGATCGCAGCGTTGGTACGATCGCTAATGGTCGGATTTTTGATCTGGGGGGCCGTGAAGGGATCAGGTGTTTCGGCGGTCAGGGCAAAGTACAGACACATCCCCAAGGAATAAATATCCAGATTGGGAGCCCGGTTCCCTCGCCATTGATCATGGGGCGCATAGGCTGGGTTCCCCCCCCGTTGAGAACTCAGGATGCTGGGAGTTACGGAACCCGCTAAGCCAAAGTCAATTAAAATTGCCTTGTTCTTATAAATCATGATGTTACCGGGGTGAACATCCCGATGCACCAATCCAGATCGATGCACTAAATGCAGGGCATCTCCCACCTGCTGAATATACTTGAGGGCTTCTGGTTCACTCAGGGGAGATTTTGTATTGCGTATCCGCGTAAACAGGTTTTCGCCATTAATAAAGTCCATCACCAGACAGGGCACTTGCATTCCGCCCAGCGGTGCATCAAATAAATCACTCACCCGTACAATGTGTGGATGATGCAGTACTCCCAATCTAGCCAGGGTTTGGGCTTCTTTGCGAAATTGTTTCAGGTATTTGTTGTATTCCGGATCTCTGCGGAGATTATCATTGATGGTTTTAATGACCACCTGTTGACCCAGTCCCAAGTGGGTGGCTTGGTAAGTAATCCCAAAACCACCTGTGGCCAGGACACGATCGATTCTATACTGGTTCAGACGGGAGCCAGATTGCCATTTCATAGCCGATGTTGGGTTTGAGGGATAAGTTTATACATTGTACTAACTAAATGTAAAATATGAAATTTTGTTTCCAGAGCCGGATCCTCCTAAATCCCCCTTAAGAAGGGACTTTCGAGCCTTTTTTGGGGTTCCCCCTTTTTGTAAGGGGGGCTAGGGGGGATCCAGATATTTCCCCCCAATTTCAAGATGCGCCCCACGATCGCTGTGGTTCTCGGTATGATCTTAGTCATTGTTTGTAACTAAACCAACTGCATCTCCGGAGGTTCAGAGCGTACCATGATCCCATCTTGGTTGGAAAATTTATTGCATTGGCTATCAGGGTTTGGGAGTACAGCAGTTGACCCCTCTGACGAGTTACCCCTGGGAACGATCGTTGATAAACGCTACAAAATTGTTGCCGTATTGGGACGTGGGGGCTTTGCCCGCACCTATAGGGCTCAGCAGCTTAACTGTTTTGACCAAGAAATTGCCCTCAAGGAATTTTGCCCTGACCCCAGAGTAGTCCCAGATTTCAGCAAAGCGCGGGAATTATTTGAACGGGAAGCCAAAGTTTTACATCAACTCCAGCATCCTCTTATTCCTCAATTCTACGAAACGATCGTGGAGAAGAGGAAAGGAAAAAGGCGCTTTTTTCTGGTGCAGGAATACATTTCTGGTGATAACTACAATTTCCTGCGAACCTGTGAGTATTCCCAGGGAATGCCGGAAGCTGAGGTTAAGCAATTACTGCGCCACCTGCTCTCTGTTTTAGACTACCTCCATAGCCAAACACCTCCAGTTCTACATCGGGATATTTCCCCCGACAATATCATTCGCTGTAAGGCAACGGGACTTCCCAAGCTCATTGACTTTGGTGCCGTCAAACAGTTATTTCATACCCTCAGCGATCGTCCGGATACTCAAATTGGTAAAAAAGGGTTTGCACCGCCAGAACAATTCTTGGGCCATCAATACCTAACCCCCAGTTGCGATCTCTATGCCCTGGGTTCCACAGCGATCGTCCTTCTGACCGGAAGATCCCTGAACCACTTGGTGAGTTCCGCTGAGGAGTGGAACTGGGAAGCTTATGTGCCGGAAGGTGTAAGTCCAGAGTTTGCTGCCCTTCTGAACCGCTTAACTGCCACGATCGTCAATGCTCGTTTTCAGTCTGCTCAAGCTGTTTTGGCCGCCTTAAACGCGGAAACGGCAAGAGAAACCCTGCCAGCGGAAACTCCACCACCCTCAGCAGAACCACTGGTTCAATTTAAAGAAGATCCTATCGATCCTATCCTCCAGCCCAGTCCAGTTTCCCAAGATTCACTTCCGCCCCAGCCAACTCCTCTACCTCCCCAGACCTGGCCAGTGCCGCGCCCCGTCACGGATCCCTTCATCAAAGTATTCAAAGACCTTTTGTCGCCAGAGTTTCGACGCTTTGTCACCCAGCAAGTCATCTACGTGAGTATTGGGAGTATTGGGTTGATCGCTCTCGTAGGGCCATTTTGGGGCATGGATAAATGGAAAAATACCTCCAAAGACCCTCCAAACCCTCCAACCCCAACGCCTACAAAAACTACTGTAACCAATACCGAGACGGAATGCGATCGTTTCAACGGTAGTAACACCCTGGCTCAACTGAGTGATTCAGATTTCAATATTTTGATGCAGGACGTTGATTCCGCTTTTTGGGAAGAGCATCCCGAACTGAATGAAATATCTCTAGCCCCGGAAGATCCCCGCCGTCAGGAATGGTGTGCCATTGGCAATGAATTGCTAGCGG
>JBEAPM010000462.1:0-4376 GCA_041164445.1 Cyanobacteriota bacterium | reverse complement strand
ACCGGCACCACATCCTCCTGAATGCGATCGTAAAGCACCTGCCGGGGCGCTGCGGACTCACTTTGAATCACATAGGTAACAGCACTGGACTCATTGAGATCAAAGGGGGTAATCGTAAACTGAGCCTCTGGGGGCAACGGGATCCCTTTCAGTTGTAACTCGGTTGCCAGGTAAGACTCCTGCAGGGGTTTACCCACTCCAAACCGCAACTGCACGATCGATCGTCCTGAATAGGTGGACGACTCATAACTTTCTAAACGCTCCAACCCCTGTAACCGGGCTTCCAAAGGGCGCGTCAGTTGCGCTTCCGTCCTGTAAATATCCTCAATGGGAGCGGAGGCATCCACCAAGACAATGGGGAAAGAGACATCGGGAAAAAGGTTATAGCGCAGGGAACTAAAGGCCAAAATGCCCGCCACCGCTACCCCCAGCCAAAACGCGATCGTCAACCCCGGATTTTGTAGGGCCCATAAGGAAAGGTTCAAACGCGATCGCCAAGAGGGGTTTAACTCAGGATCAGGCAGAGGGGAGGGAGGCATAGGCGCAAAGAAAAAGGCCCAAGATTACCTTGGTAGTTTAGCAAGCCACAGGACAACCCGTGTAAACGAAGCGATCGTCAGGGCACTTCTTTATTTCTGCGCTGGTGGGCTAGAATCGGAGCACCTCTGCCCTCTGGAGCCCTGATCCCATGAGCCAGTCTCCCCTACCGCCAGATTTTGATCCCACGACGATCGCGGAGGATCAAATTACGGAGATTTACAACAGTTTTAATCCCTTTCATCCCCTAGAGCCGGGCGATCGTTTTTATGTAGACTGTCATGCGGTGCGGGGTAACGACAACATTGTGCGGGAGTTGGGTAAAAAGATTGAGCGATCGAGGGAATCCACCTGTCAGTTGTACACCGGGCATCGGGGCGTTGGTAAATCCACAGAACTGAAGCGGCTGAAGCAATACCTGGAGGGAAAAGGCTGCAAGGTCATTTACTTTGCCTCCGATGACGACATTGACACAGAAGATGCCCAGTACATGGACATTTTGCTGGCCTGTGTGCGGCATATTCTCGAAGATTTACAGAAGGATGCGGATGCCCGACCCGTGGTGAACTGGCTTAAGGCTCGCTGGGAAAGCCTTTCTGACCTAGCCCTCACGGAAATTAAAGTGGAGGACTGGACGCTGGAAACCGGCATTGGACAGTTTGCCCGCTTAACCGCAACCCTGCGCCAGGTGCCGGGAACTCGCCAGAAAATACGAGAGTTGATTGATATTCACTCCCTTTCCTTGTTGGAGTGTCTGAACCAGTTTATTGATACCGCCAAGCAAAAGCTAAAGGTCGATCGCCTAGTGGTGATGGTAGATAACCTCGACCGGATTGCCCCCGTCCTTCAGGAGAATGGCGACACTAACCACGACGGGATTTTTATCGATCGCAGTGGTCAGTTGCGGGGGCTGAACTGCCATGTGATTTACACCGTCCCCCTGCCCCTGATTTACTCCAACAAAGCCTCTACCCTGCGGGACACCTACGGCGATTTTCAGGTATTGCCCATGATTATGGTGCAGGATCCCACGGGTCAGGACTTCCCTGATGGGCTGGCCAAGGTGCAGGAACTGATTGTGCGACGGGTACAGCCCTACATCCCTGTGGTGAACAGTCCCGCTGCCCTAGTGGGGAGTATTTTTGAGTCGGAAGCGGCACTGCGGCAGGTGTGTGTGATGACGGGCGGGCATTTGCGGGAAGTGATGCAGGTGATGCAAGTGGCCATGGATCTTTCGGATCAGTTTCCGTTGACTCTGGGAACCCTGCGCCAAGCATTGAGCCGGGCCCGGCGGGTCTATCGGGACACCGTGGATCAGGAAAACTGGCCCAAGTTGGCGGCGGTGGCCAAAGCCAAACAGTTACAAAACGAAGAGGAGTATCGTCAGTTGCTTTTTTCCCGCTGTGTGTTGGAATATCGGTACACCGATGGCAATGGGGAGGAGCAACGCTGGCATGATGTCCATCCGCTGTTGAAGGAAGTGCCGGAGTTTTTAGCTGCTGTAAAAGAACTGGAGGCTAAACATGACCCCTAAACAACAACTTCTCCTAGAAATTGAACAGGCACCGGATGCTGCGATCGAGGTTCTCCTGGATTTGCTTCGATCGCTCAATCGACTTTTACCAACCCCACCAGAAGAACCGGAGTCTCTGGATTCAAGCTCAAACTTGCCTATCGCTCTAGTTATGAATCCATTGAATCGATCAGAGCGATCGTTCGCTCAAGCACTCTGTCTGATTCCGGGCGTGGGTGATGACAGTGACTTCGATCGGATTCAGGATCAGGAATGAGTCAAATCATGACCGCTACAACGATGCTAAAGAACCTCTGGCAATGGCTGAATACTCCCTTAGAAGTCCCTAAATTTTGGGCTAAACGGGTTCAGAAAGTGGAAGACTCCAGCGGTTTTTCTGAAGTTCAGTCTGAATCAGATCCTGCCATTTTAGACCCAGAAGAAGAGTACCAAGCACTGCTGCGGAGTTTGCGGCGGCGGCGGGGGTTTGGGTTGTTGTTTGTGCGGTGTAACCCCGTGATGGGGCGGGAATTAGTGGCAAAAGTGAAACGAGATTTGCCCCAGAAGCAAGCCGAATTTCTGGACTTGGACGCAGAAATCCCAGGGGGACAGTTTTACGAACTGGTGGAAACCTTTTTGACCGAAAAGCTCGACACCGACGTGCTATTTGTGCAGGGGCTAGAGCACTCCCTCTTTGCCTACGAAGAAACCAAACAGTTAGCCGGGTGGAGTCCCGCCAAATTGCGGAACTATAGCTGGGAAGGCGTGCCCCCCGTGTTAGTGAACCTGAACTTACAGAGAGATCGTTTCCGGGATAGTTTTGCTAAAACCTGCCTGGTGTTCCTGGTGCGGGAGTTTACCCTCAAATACCTCATTCGTCGCGCCCCAGATTTCTTTGACTGGCGATCGGGTTTATTTCAGTTTCCCATTGATAAACAAAACCTGGAACAAGAATCTACCCGCCTCTGGTTAGATGGCATTTTTGAAGATTATCGAAGTTGGACTCCAGAACAGCGTTTAGCACGGGTTGTGGAACTGAAAGAGTTAATTACAGAGCCTCAACAAAGTCCCGATCGCATTGCTGACTTAGCGTTTGAGTTAGGCAATCTTTTCGACGAAAATCAACAGCACGAAGAAGCGATCGTGAGTTATGAGGAAGCCCTCAAGCACAAACCGGACAAACACGAAGCCTGGTACAACCGGGGCAATGCTTTAGGTAACTTAGGACGGCATGAAGAAGCGATCATGAGTTTTGAGCAAGCCCTCAAGCACAAACCCGACGACCACGAAGCCTGGTTCAACCGGGGCAATGCTTTAGGTAACTTGGGACGTTATGAAGAAGCGATCGTCAGTTACAACGAAGCCCTCAAGCACAAACCCGACTACCCCGAAGCCTTGTATAACAAGTCCTGTTGCTATGCTCTGCAAAATCAACTGGAACCAGCACTGACCCACCTGCAACAAGCGATTAAATTAGACCCACAGTATCGAGACATGGCACGATCGGATTCGGACTTTGATGGCATTAGAAGGGACGATCGGTTTCAGGCTTTGATTAATACAACGGAGTGAAGCAACCATGCAAATGTTTAAGACCTATGTGACGATCGAGTATGACTAAACGCGAAAAACTATGGAAAAAAGCAACGGAAAGTCCCCAAAATCTAACCTTTGATGAATTTGAAACCTTACTCAAACAAATGAAGTGGACATTCGATCGTCAGAAAGGAAGCCATCGCTTGTGGTATTCACCTCTTGGTCAGGTTCTATCTATTCAGCCTCGTAAAGATGGCAAAGTAAAGGTTTATCAAGTACAACAATTTCTTAACTATTACCAAGGTAACCCGTAATGTCTTTAGAAAATTATGATTTTGATGGTTTTGTAATCAATTTATATTTTGATGAGCAGGAGGATTGGCTAGCTCATTTTCAAGAACTGCCTCATATCTCTGCTTTCGGGGATACTCCCCAGGATGCTTTAGAAGAATTGAAAATCGCTTGGGAATTAGTTAAAGAATCCTATCGGGATAGACAGGAACCCATTCCTCTGTCCACAAGTCGGCAGGCAGCTTTGGTCTAAATCGCTAGTTACGACGAAGCCCTCAAGTACAAACCCGATTACGCATCCGCTTGGTACAACAAATCCTGTTGCTATGCCCTGCAAAATCAACTGGAACTGGCACTAGCTCACTTACAACAAGCCATTAAATTAGACCCACAGTATCGAGACATGGCACGATCGGATTCGGACTTTGATGGTATTAGAAGAGACGATCGGTTTCAAGCTTTGATTAATGAAACGGAGTGAGGTGATCCTTGCCAGTTT
>JBEAPM010000461.1:0-8045 GCA_041164445.1 Cyanobacteriota bacterium | reverse complement strand
ACAAAACTCAACCGTCGTATGAGGTAAACCTAGCAATAAGTCAAGATGGTAATCCATGATTACCCTCCTCTTAAAAAGTACCTCCATTATACAATATCCACTGAGAACTCAGGAGAGCCATAATGTAAATTCCTGCAATCTTACTGGCTCTACCAAGACTGATGTAGTCTTGCTGAAAGAGAGCGATCGCTAATTCCTTGCGGAGATCAGCTTCAGTGAGAGATAAGTTATCCGGCAGATCAAGGGTAATTTTCATGGGGCGCATTTTACGGTGGGGGGGAAGCAATTTTTAACCCATTTCAATGGGTTTTTGATACTAGCCCGCAATTTATTAGCGGGTGCAGATGCAATACCATTGTTCTGAAAGACTTGCAGAATAACCGTCGTCTCGCCCGTAGCTAAAGCACGGGCTGATAAAACAAGTCCACTAAAGTGGACTACGGAGTGCCCCTAACTATGCAATACGCCCTTTTCATGGGATTAATCTCCTAGGGTCTCTAGATTTTATCTGAGTGTGCGGATAATATCCTCTAGCTATATCGGCCATCGGAGTTCACAATTAACACCGCCCTGGGGTAAGTTCTCCCGCTTAAATTCTCCCTGCAACTTTTGTGCCAGGAGATAGCTTTGTTGGGTTCCCTGACCAGACCGATCGCTGCAAATCCCTGGGCCATTATCCTGAACACTCAAGCAATATTCTCCATTTTGAATACGCCCCCTGACCTGAAGCTGAGTGGCTCCTTCCGCATGTTTGCCCACGTTACAGAGTGCTTCTTCTAACCAGAATCCAATTTCTCGTTTTAGATCCAGGGATAAGCGATCGTTTTCAATTTCATCAAAACTGCGTACCTTGATCTTTAAGGAAGAGAAGCAGGGAAAATTACGGACAAGGGTGGCGCGATAAACTTCATAAGCCAGGGTATGCAATGGTAAGTCTAGATTGAGATTAACACCTGCAGCTAATCGTAATTTCGTAATTGAGAGAGAATCTACTTCGCTATTTTTTTCCAGGTCAACTAGGGAGCGAATTTGCTGATTGAGTAATTCTAGACGAGATTCTATGGTTTCAAGGGAAATATCCTGGCACTTTAAGTCTTTACTTAGTACAGCCAAAGTTTGTAAAGCACCATTATGAAGTTGAGTAAAGAGATTAGCAATCGCTTCTTGTCGAATATCCTGGGCTTCAATGAGTTGTGTATAATTAGTGATTCTATCTTGTAATAAATTTTGAAAATTGACCTGGAGACGAGTATAAAAATGCCCTAGTAAAGCATAAGTTACTGTTGCAATACCATAGGATAAAAAGAGATCAATCCCCCGTCCAGTCTGGAGTTCCTGGGGATGATCCAGTAGATACCAGAGAAGGGGAACAGACATGGGGACACAGCCCAAAATTAAAACCCAAAATAAGTACTCGAAGGGAATATAAACTACAACAAAGGTCACCCAGATAAAAGAGAATGCGGTAAAGGGTGGGTAGTTTTCCGAAATCGTAAACTGATCCGAGTTATCGACCATATAAATAGAAATCAAACTGCTTAAGACCATTAAAACTCTAACTAAGACTAAATAGAAAAACATAATCAGTCTAAGTTGACTGGGCTTTTTATACAAGGCAATAAAAGCAATAACACTAATTAGAAAAGTTGAGAAGGAGCCGATCCGATGAAGAGCAAAGGGATCATCTTGAAACCAGTGAACAATATGTGCAATCAAGGCTGAAATAGATGTTATGGCCACACTGAGGATTGCCAAATTAAACCTTGAGTCCTGGTAAACTTTTTGTATAGATAGCATGATTTATCGATCGCTTTAGTCCACTAAACCAGCTTGTTTTGCCTTGATATAAGTAAGGGATCGGACATTATCTTTTTCTTCAGGATAAATCCCCAGGGCATCTCGTATTTTTTCCCAATAATGACGAATCATCCGGGAGGACTTTCCCATTCTCTCGGCGATCGCTTTGTCCTGACATCCTTCTTCAAATGCCAATTTCAGAACCTCTAACCATTCCGGTTGAACTTCTAGATCGCTTTGAATATCCTGGGTATAATTAACACCTTGAATTGCCCATTCTATGCGTTTTAGTAATGTTTCTACGGGTAAGAGTTTATCCGCGATCGTAAAGCCACCTTGATGGCGATCGATCTCTGGAATTAATCTCACCAGTGCTTGAATAGCACTACTTTGAACCGTAATGTTCAGTTCAGGATAATGATCCATGAGATATTTCAGCAGTTTCAGCCCATTTGCGGGGTGACTCGCTGTTCCCGGAGTTTCAGGAATGGACAGATCTACTAACACTAAATCAGGCTGAACGGTCTGTACGAGTTGTAAGCCCTGCGCCCCATGGCTGGCACAGTAAATATTGGGATTGGGGAAATAGCTAGCGATCGCAGTGACTGTTCCATCTAGAATCAGTTCGTGATCATCAATAACAACGATATTCAGTCCTTGTTTTTGTTGAGGTGTCATCCACTTCACTCAGTGTAAACCGACTGACTCCCATTTTAGGGCACCTCGATTGATTGTGGCGATCGGCTGTGCGACCCGCCACAATACCTATACTTGCGTGCCCTATGCTTGCGTGGGCACTCGGGGGAAATGTTTAATGTTGTGGGGTAACTCTAGAATTGAGCGAGTCTGGTACGCTATTGGCATTTAACCTGTGGGTTCACCTAATCTATGAACTATTGGCTGCTCAAATCTGAACCAACTGTGTATAGTATCGAGGACTTAAAGCGAGATAGCAAAACTCTGTGGGATGGGGTTCGCAACTATCAAGCGCGTAACTTTCTCAAGTCCATGGCGATCGGCGATCGAGCTTTCTTTTATCACTCCAATACCAAGCCCCCCGGCATTGTTGGTCTGGCGGAAATTAGCCAGATTAATCAAGTTGATCCCACCCAATTTGATCCCCAGAGTCACTACTACGATGGGCAATCGGATCCGGAGAATCCGCGCTGGTACACCGTGGAGGTGGCCTTTCTAGAGCGCTTTAGTCCAGGCTTAAGCCTCGATCAACTCAAGGCCAGTTACAGTCCAGAGGAGTTACTCGTGGTGCGCAAAGGGAACCGCCTTTCGGTGTTGCCCGTGGCGGAGTCTATTGCAGAGCGGCTCCTAGAGCAGTTACGCCTCCCCTAACTCATGGTGAATAAAGGGCACTGCCACGATCGTTCCCGTACAGTCTCCTACCCGTACCGTTAAGCCTTCTCCCCCAGCTTTAGTCCGCAGGTACCCCAGTCCAAATCCTCCGGTGGCAGTGCGGCTGATGCTGGTCAGTTGACCAATTTTTTCCCCAGCTTCAGTCAAGATGGGGCCCAGATCCGGGAGTTGCGGAAATTCGATGCCCCACAGACGCTGTTTGATGCCTTTGTAGGTATTGAGGCGAGCGATCGTTTCTTGACCGATGTAACACCCTTTGTCAAAGCTGAGGGTCTGCCACAGCCCAGCTTCGAGGGGATTGTAGTCTTCCGTCAGTTCACGGTCGGCGGCGGGACGACCGTCACGAATGCGGAGGGCTTCCCAGTCTTCTGCCTCTAGGACTTGGGGAGACTCCTGGGATGGGGGGTGCAGCAGTAGATCTTGGAGGGCATCGTGATCCGCTTGGGCGGCGATGAGGGTAAAGCCTGGTTGACTAAGCCCCGAACCCCGAGCAACTAACACCGGTATTGCAGCGATCGTCCCGGAGTGGTGGGCATGTTCAGTTTCCGGTAAGGAGTCTACGCCCAGACTTGTCAACACCTCCGCCGCAGCGCTGCCCAGCAGTCGGAAGCAACAGGTTTCAGCGGTACGATCGCTTAAAACCACTTGATCCGCCGGAAAAATATAGCGATCGAGCCAGGTTAACAGGTATTGATACCGCTGGGGAGAGAGGAGCAAGGTCACCCGATCGGCTTGAATATAGGCCGTTGCTAAATCTAAGGTGCGGGCCGTGGAGGTGACGAACAAGGTTTCGCAGCCTTCCCCCGGTTGCCGCAGTTGAAAGGTATTCGTCGTTTGGTTATGGAGGAAGCGCAAGCGATCGGCACCGCTAATATCCAGTCTCCCCCAATGGGAGCTATCAAAGAGTAGAAGGGCAGAGGTTGAGGACATAGGAGATTAGGTAGCAATGGAGCAACTCAGAGGAATTGTGACATACTCCCCCCTCTGATGCTACGCCTACGCTATGGGCGCTCACGTTAAAATAGGGTGACCTGCTGTCTCTGGCGATGTCATCCTCTAGGAACTGTCATCCCGTAGCGATGCAATATTGGCAATATTGATACTCAAATCTATGTTTAAGTTCTTCTCCCGTTGGTTTTCTGATCCTTCCCCGCTCCCCCTCTCCGTTGCTCAACTGGGGGATCCGATTTTGCGTCAACCCGCCCAAGCGATCGACGATCCGACGGCGGACTGGGTGCAAGTTCTGGCGGATCAGATGATTCAGCACATTGAGGTGTCTAAGGCGGTGGGTCTGGCAGCCCCTCAAGTGAGTCAACTCTATGCCCTCATGGTCATTGCCTCCCATCCGAACGATCGCTACCCCAATGCGCCGGAGATGGAGCCTTTGGTGTTAATGAACCCGAAAATTGTGGCGGAGTCGGAAACCGTTGTGAAGGATTGGGAAGGATGTCTAAGTATTCCCCAGTTACGGGGGCAGGTCAAGCGTCACCAATGGATTGAAGTGGCCTATTGCGATCGATCTGGACAGGCGCAGCACATTCGCTTTGAGGATTTTGTCGCTCGGATTTTTCAACACGAATATGACCACTTAATCGGCAAGTTCTTTTTAGATCACCTCGAAGAGGTAGACGACTTGATGACCGAAAAGGAATGGCGCGATCGGATTTTAGGCGGATCCCCAGATGACCCGTCCCCCAAATAGTAGCGCTAAGGCAAACAATGCCAAAAAGTCCCGGGGCTGTAGGCGCAGATCGTGCCAAGGTACCCGGTGACGATCGGGGGAGGTAAAGCCCCGCACTTCGATCGCCCCCGCAATTTGTTCTGCCCGCAGCAATAAATTCAACAGTAAACGCTCCGCCACCCGTAGCCACACCTGAGCGCTTTGGCGCAAGCCTAACTTTTTCCAGTTAATCGCCCGTGTCCACACCGATCGCACCAAATTTTGGACTTCTTCCAACACCAGGGGAATAAAGCGCAGGGACAGGGTGAGGGTGAGGGTAATTTCTGTAATGGGAATACCCAGGCGGCGCAGGGGACTGAGGAGATCTTCTAAACCAGCGGTAATTTCTTCGGGGGAAGTAGTGAGTAAAAAGAGGGTAGTGCTATAAATCAGGGTGAAGATCAGGGTACTGATGCGAATGCCGAGGTCAATCGATCGTCGCGTCAGGGTTAATGGCACGAGGTTGAGCACTCGGGTTTGCAGCACCACGTATCGATAATTTGTAGCGGGAGGCAGGTCAGGAGGAGTTTGTACCGGTGGCGCACCAGACTCAGGGAGGGGGGGCAAATCTGCTAGACTGACGCTGGGGCGACGGGGTTGGGGATCATCCGGCAACCCATCCGGGGCGATCGCCGTCAAAACAAACACTAATGTTCCCAGGATTAAGAGCCAGCCCATCTGCTGTTTCCAAACCCGCCAAGGAATGCCCGCAGCCAAGGTCAGACCCATTAAAAACAGCACCATGCCAATGCGCCAAGGGGGATTGGCCAACACGGGGGTCAGTAAAAACCCCATCAGCCAGGCCATTTTGACCCTCGGATCGAGACGATGCATCCAGGTCACGGGATGCTCCAGGTACAGTCCAAGGGGAAGCGATCGTAATAGATCCATGGGAAAAGGTCTGTCAATACACGGGAAACCGATTTTTATGATACCAGCCTATGCAAGTTTCAGTCATTATTCCCGTGTATAACGGTGATGCCGATTTACCCGATCTTTTAACCTGTCTTCGCTCACAAACCTATGCTTCGGATCAGGTTGAATATATCATTATTGATAATCAAAGCCAGGACGGAACCTTACGGCAATTACAGTTAGCCATTACAGACTTTCAGCAGGTTGAATTAAGCCTAAAAGTTGGACAAGAAGTCCAAATTCAAAGTTCCTACGCGGCCCGCAATACCGGAATTCGGATGGCGAAAGGTCAGATCCTGGCCTTTACCGATGCCGATTGTCGTCCTGAGCCCCAGTGGCTAGAGCATTTAATTCAACCTTTTGCCGATCCCACGATCGATTTAGTGGTCGGCGAAATTGCAGGCTTACCCAGTCAAAATTGGTTAGAGCAGTATGCAGAGCAAAATAAAGTTCTGTCCCAAACCTACACCTTAGAAAATAACTTTTGTCCCTACGGTCAAACCGCAAATTTAGCCGTAAGACGATCGCTTTTTGCTGAAATTGGCTTATTTCGACCCTACCTCACCACCGGCGGGGATGCGGATTTCTGTTGGCGAGCCTTGAAAAATAGCCAACGCAACTATTGTTTTGTTCCAGAAGCGATCGTCTTGCACCGCCATCGATCGACCCTGGCAGAACTCGCCAAACAATGGCAACGCTATGGTCGATCGAATCAATACCTGCATGACCTGCATGGCATCGATCTGATGGCAAAACCCCAGCGATCGTATCAAGCTTACCTTTTAACCCGATGGCTACTTCGGGAAATTCCCCAGATTCTGCTGAAGGGGCTTCGAGCTAAACTTGCCCTGTCCGGGATGTTGCCCCGCTTAGTTTCCACCCCCTTAAGCCTCTATTGTAACCACCACCGTTTTTACGGCCAAACCCAGGCCAGCCTACCGGAATTAGCCCGCCAAATTGATAGACTTCCCCCTGAAAGCGAAAAAATTTAAGGTGACTATTAGCCCTCTAAAGCATTGACTTCAGCGATCGTTAAGCCGGTAACTTCGGCAATGAACGCTACTGGACTTCTCGATCGTTTTAGACTTTGAGCAATCCGAATTTGCTGAAGCCGTTGCCCCTCTACAACACCCTGTTGCAGACCTTGTTCAATACCCTGCTCTAGCCCCTCTTGAACCCCTTTTTTCCACCCTTCTAATTCAGCCTCTGCCCGCGTGCTGGCTAAAATACTAATTTCATACTGGCGATCTTTAATGAACTTGCGATAGGCTTCACTTTCTGCATCCTCTAGACGTTCTTCTCGTAGTCTTTCTTTTGCTTCGGACAATCCTTGGGCAGAAAACTCTTCTTTTATTTCACTATTTTTGAGAAAGTAAATCCACTCGTCTAGATTATCTTTGGTTTGATTATCAAACTTGTTGACTCGCAGTAAATAATATTCTGGAAAAATTTGATAAATTTCTTGAAGTTTAAATAATTCTTGTTGGTTACTGGAAAGTTCAAGACGATCGTTGAGGTGCCGTCCCCGAAAGTCAAGTCGTCCTTCGTACACATAGTCATCGCCGCGCCCTAGGGAAAAGTAGACGATGTTCACAGAATAGAATTTTTTAACATTGCCGTAAGGTTCTCCCTGATTGAGATATTCTGCAATTAAGGATGAGGTACCGTAGAGCATGCGGTGAAAGTAGTCTTGCTCTGTACTATTTTGCACTTCAATTAGGACTAATTTCCCGTCACTACTCCGGGCGAGAATATCCACACGGTTAAACTTACTGTCTTCAGTGAACTTGTTACTTTCACTTTCTAGAATGGATTCGATCGTAATGGCATCCCCAATTAACTCTGTCAGAAATCCTTCTAAAATGACAAAGTTAACTTTATCCCGCAAAATCTTTTTAATAGCCCAGTCAAAGCGAATATGTTTCATGAAGATGAATGCTTGATTAAGCTGTGCCCATGAGTTTACCACGGACAACCAACGATCGTGAAGGCAGCCCAGTAGGGCGCGTCATGAATTAGGTCTAGAAGCCTTGCGACATCAAGGTTACCACGCCCGCTCCAGCAAACATAATGACAACCTATACGAGTTGTGATACGAAATGCCGGAATGAATGACGGTCACCTCGCTTAGGAATGCGGACTTTATAACCTGGAATTTCACTACCAAGACACCGAAGCCCCGAAGGAATACCTTTGTGTTCTTTGTGCCTCTGTGGTTTAATCCTGAACTTTCCGGTTTATTTAA
>JBEAPM010000460.1:0-6180 GCA_041164445.1 Cyanobacteriota bacterium | reverse complement strand
AAGACTGATTTAGCTCAACCAAAGATCGCACATCAGGAACTTCGTAGGGGTGAGCATGTACACATTGGGGGTGAGCATGGAGAATATCAATGAGATACTGTTTTCCTGCTTGACTATTACTGATACAGGCCATGGACATTTTTACCATCCAGCGCCGTAGTAACAAACGGAACTTAGAGTTACGATAATCAACCCCAGGGGAACTACCTTCATAGGCAATAATTACCTTCCATCCACCCAAAAACTGAGTGAGCAATGCCAAGATTGTCCAAAGACCAAAGGAACTTGAAAAAACAAACTGAGGTCTAAATTTGAATAAATGAAGAACAATTGAAGGGGATAGATAGGTGAAATTATTACCATAACTTTTAGTTGATTTTGAGACTGCTACAACCTTACGTTCACCAACTATAGTGATATCTAACTTTTCTTCAAATCCCTTAGCAAAGCCGGGAAAAAGTCCCGTAAACACTTTTGTCTGGGGAAAGATCCTTGTCAATTCGCTAAGGGATGGTTGCCAGTAAAACCAAGCTGTTGGCACTAACCAAGCAATTCGTAGATTGTTCATACATAAATAAATCAGTGATCAGGACTAGACTGCTACAACTGTTGTGTGGTGTGTATCCTCCGGGCGCACACTCCTTTAGGATTGCTGTCACAGTTTTGATGCTTTGAGGACGGCATAATCAGTATAAAAATCATATTCTACGTATGGTTAAAATGCTGTAAGATAAATTATTTAATGCTGAATTTGCTAACCCCTACATCATAATTGATATTCATTTTTTAGCATTAGTCTCATAGGATTGATCCAAGACTTGGGGATCTCAAAAAACTCAAGACTTTACCCTACTCCCTACGGAAGAGCAGGGATTGTGGCGGGTGACTGCGCCGCTCGCCACAATGAACCGAGGTGTCCACTGGATATACCTGCTTTGACTCTACGACGCTGCTCATTATACCTTATCCCTATATCTGCGGTAGCATCTCAGTTTGTCAATTTTGCGATGAGTAGATGTATTGAGTGAAGTTAGCAAAGAGAATATAGAAGATAGAGACACTGTCATTATCCTTAATGCCATGAGATCAGAACAGAAAGCCGGGCTTCAACACCATCTTGATGCCATCGCCACGATCGCCTATAGGGAAGCTGACCTCGCTGAAAGATGGTCAGCGAGATCACACTAGGGTATGATTAAAGATCAAAAACTCAAGGCGATTTTCTACAGGATGGAGTTATGAGTAAAGGGACGTTGTTTGATAAGGTTTGGGATTTGCATCAAGTGGGAACATTGGCTTCCGGGCAAACTCAGTTATTTATTGGGTTACATCTGATTCATGAGGTCACGAGTCCCCAAGCCTTTGCCATGCTACGGGATCGGAATTTGCAGGTTCTCTTTCCCGATCGGACTGTGGCTACGGTGGATCACATTGTCCCAACGGAAAATCAAGCTCGTCCCTTTGCGGATGGATTGGCGGAAGAGATGATGCAAGCCCTAGAGCGGAACTGTCAAGAAACGGGGGTGCGCTTCTATAATATTGGTTCTGGCAATCAAGGGATTGTCCATGTGATTGCTCCGGAGCAGGGACTCACCCAGCCGGGGATGACGATCGCTTGTGGGGATAGTCATACCTCTACCCACGGGGCTTTTGGGGCGATCGCCTTTGGCATTGGGACGAGCCAAGTGCGCGATGTGCTTGCTTCCCAGACCCTAGCGTTATCGAAATTGAAGGTGCGTAAAATTGAGGTCAATGGGGCCTTAGCTGCCGGGGTGTATGCCAAGGATGTCATTCTCCACATTATTCGCAAGCTGGGGGTTAAAGGGGGAGTGGGTTATGCCTATGAATTTGCAGGCTCCACCTTTGCTCAGATGACCATGGAAGAACGGATGACCGTTTGTAATATGGCGATCGAGGGCGGGGCCCGCTGTGGGTACGTCAATCCGGATCAGATCACCTTTGACTATCTGCAAGGCCGAGATTTTGCCCCCAAGGGTGCTGACTGGGATCAGGCGGTGGTTTGGTGGCAGGGCCTGGCCAGTGATGCGGATGCGGAGTATGACGATGTTGTGGTCTTTGATGCGGCGGAGATTGAGCCGACGGTGACCTGGGGTATTACTCCGGGCCAAGGGATTGGGATTAGTGAAGCGATTCCGAGTCCTGAGCAATTGGCGGAAGACGATCGCTCCATTGCAGCGGAGGCTTACCAATATATGGACTTAACCCCTGGAACGCCTCTGCAGGGCACCAAAATTGATGTTTGTTTTATTGGCAGTTGCACCAATGGGCGCATGAGTGACCTACGGGAAGCCGCCCAAGTCGTGAAGGGACATCAGGTGGCGAATGGGGTCAAGGCCTTTGTTGTCCCCGGTTCAGAGCGGGTGAAGCAGGAAGCTGAGGCGGAAGGTCTCGATCAAGTGTTTCGGCAAGCGGGGTTTGAATGGCGAGAAGCAGGCTGCTCTATGTGTTTGGCGATGAATCCCGATAAGTTACAGGGTCGCCAAATGAGTGCGTCCTCCTCGAACCGGAATTTTAAGGGTCGTCAAGGATCCGCCTCCGGTCGCACCTTACTCATGAGTCCCGCAATGGTGGCTGCCGCTGCGATCGCGGGGGTGGTGACGGATGTGCGGAAATTCCTCTGAATCTAAACTCTTCGCTCTAGGGGCGCTCATCAGTTAGGGGTGAAATGGTGAAATGCCTATGCCGTGACTGTTTCAGCCCCTAGCGGTAAAACTGGAACAGGCGCGGCTCCTCAAGAACAATCATGAGAATTTGGAGAAAGCCGTTAAGCCTCATCCCGGAACAGAGGGGTGCTGAGATAACGCTCCCCAAAGCTGGGCTGAATCACAATAATTAATTTGCCCTTATTTTGCGATCGTTTTCCCACTTCGATGGCGGCACACACCGCAGCCCCAGTGGAAATCCCAGATAATAAGCCTTCTTCCCTGGCTAGACGGCGGCTATAGGCAATCGCATCGGCATCCGTCACGGGAATTACTTCATCAATGAGATCCACCCGTAACACAGCGGGAATAAACCCAGCCCCTAAGCCTTGAATTTTGTGGGCTCCAGGTTTACCGCCAGACAACACCGGGCTATTGGCAGGTTCCACCGCGATCGCCTGTAGCGAGGGCTTACGCGCCTTGAGGATTTCCGATAATCCGGTAATGGTTCCGCCAGTCCCCACACCAGACACCAAAATATCGATCGCGCCATCGGTATCCGCCCAGATTTCTTCCGCCGTTGTTTTACGGTGCATTTCGGGATTGGCAGGATTT
Source organism: Cyanobacteriota bacterium (assembly GCA_041164445.1). Lineage (GTDB taxonomy): Bacteria > Cyanobacteriota > Cyanobacteriia > Prochlorotrichales > Prochlorotrichaceae > JBEAPM01. Next base: position 2,902 of record JBEAPM010000460.1, on the reverse strand, counting down.
TGGAATTGTTGCAACATATAGGCATGGGGAAGCTCTGCCAGTAATTCCTGAGCCCGTTGAATACAGCCCGCCATCCCTTCACAACCCGGCACTAATTCCAGTTGCGCACCATAGGCCCTTAACATCACTCTCCGCTCAATGCTCATACTATCCGGCATGGTCAGGACGAGTTGATATCCTTTAGCTGCCGCAATCATAGAGAGCGCAATCCCCGTATTGCCAGAAGTGGGCTCCACCAGAATCGTCTTTCCCGGTTTAATCAGGCCTTCTCGTTCCGCTGTTTCAATCATGTTCATCGCAATCCGATCTTTAACGGAGGCGGAAGGGTTCATTCCTTCTAACTTGAGTGCCACCTGAGCCCCGCAGCCTTCAGCTTGAGGAATCCGGTTGAGCAAGACGAGGGGGGTTCCTCCAATTAACTCTGTGACACTTTTAAAGATGCGCACCGGCTGGCTCCGACTCTTGAAAATTTACGAATTTACCCCCAATTATAGGCTTTCTGCTTAAAGCAGAATACTCTTCTAGGAAACGACTATTAACTTGTCCGGTGAACTTGGGGGGTTCCCTTACTTCAGGGCTATCTGGCCAATGTGGGGATTTTTGCTTTAGTGGCTCTCGTTGCCTTAATTTTGCTCTTAGCGCCCTATCCTGCACAATGATTTCAATGCCTTAGATCTTGCCTCAGATCTTGCCTCAGATCTTTCGGCAGGTTTGTCAAATTTTGCCAAAATCAAGAATGGAGGGGATCCCCTCTGGAAAACTTGGATATCAACTTAAGGCGGAAGAGTGCGGCGCTTCGCGTCGCACTCTTCCATTAAATTTTCTCGCTTTCAGTGGAAAGCCGAAAACTTTCTAACCCTTTCTCCAGAGGGGATTTTAGACAAGGGCGGCGTGTCTTTTTTCGCTATAAGCAGAAATTTTAACCGCCTAAGTGTTGCTCTACTGCACTGACCAGACGATCGGTATAGTGCTGCACATCCTGGGCATTGATGGCTTCTACCATCACCCGGATCACTGGTTCGGTACCAGAAGCCCGCACCAGAATACGGCCCCGATCGCCCATTTCGGCCTCCGCCTCAGCGATCGTTTCCATTAGGGGAACACAGTCTTGCCACTGACACCGCTTGTCCCGATCTTCCACCCGCACGTTCCGCAGAAGTTGGGGATAGGTTTGGAAGCTCTGATCCACTAAGGTGGCCAAGGGCTGTTGACGTTGGTATACCAGTTCCGCGAGATGCAAAGCCGTGAGCAAGCCATCCCCAGTCAGTCCATAGTGACGACAGAGAATATGTCCCGATTGTTCTCCCCCGAGCATTGCTCCCGATCGCGCCATTTCTGCCTGCACATACTGATCCCCAACGGAGGTACGCAGTAAGGTTCCCCCCTGGGCTTGCCAAGCCCGCTCAAAGCCAAGGTTGGCCATCACAGTGGTGACGATCGTTTTTTCCGGGAGTCGATTTTGGGCGGCGAGATATTCTCCCCACAGGTACAAAATATAGTCACCATCTACCGCTCGACCTTGGTGATCCACGGCTAAGACCCGATCTGCATCCCCATCGAAGGCAAATCCCAGATCCGCATTCAGTTCCACCACCGCTTGTTGGACTTGGCGTAGGTGGGTAGACCCACAGTTGACGTTAATGCGCTGGCCATCGGGACGATCGTGTAGGGCAAAAACCGTTGCTCCCAGGGCTTCAAATAACCCAGCGGAGAGGGCCGTGGCGGATCCCCAAGCTAAATCTAAAACGACCCGTAAGCCTTGCAATGACTCGACATTGAGGGAATCGAGGAGCATGCTTTGATACTGAACCAAGAGTTCTGGACGAATCTCAGTGCCTATTCTGTCTAGGGCAGGAACCATGGCGGTGACGGATTCAGCCCGCAGTCCCGCTTCGATCGTTCCCTGTAAACTTTTACTGAGCTTGACCCCTTGGGAATCAAAAATTTTAATGCCATTATCCTCCGGGGGATTGTGGCTAGCGGACACCATAATGCCACCGATCGCTTCCGTGATATGGGTCAAATAGGCTACTGCCGGAGTGGGACATAAACCCAGGGGCCACACCTCAACCCCAGCGGATCGCAGTCCTCGGGTCAACGCCTGGGCCAGTTGGGGGCTAGAACTCCGGGAATCTTGCCCCAAAATGAGAGCGGGGTGATCACTGGGGCAAGCCTGCTGTAGAACTTGGCCCGTCCAGAACCCAACTTGAAGCGCTAACTGGGGGGTTAACCAATCCCCCACTCGTCCGCGAATCCCATCTGTACCAAACAGCGCACTTTTAGGCAAACTCAACGACGGAGTCGGAGGAATACCAGGGGAGACAACTGAAGAAGACATAAAACTCAACTCACACCACAATAGAATTAAGGACTACCAACGTAAGGCGCAAGAGTGCGGCGCTTCGCGCCGCACTCTTTCATTAAGTTTTTCCGCTTTCAGTGGAAAGCCGAATTAAGGACGATCAGATTAAAATAGCCTGCAACCATGCTCAGGACACCTTAACCCTAAATTTTTTTATGTTCAGGGTACCCACAGAAGAATAGGGATGGTGGCGGGCAACGGTGCCGTCCGCCACCATTCATCGAGGTGCCCTTGAGCAGAACCAGATTTCAGAACCAGATTGACCATTAGCTTTTCTCTCCTGCCCTACGGTATATTGCGTTGCTAAAGGGGAGAGGGACAGAGGTTGATAAACTCCGGTTGATCCGAGGTTGATCCGAGGTTAATCAATGGTGATCGATTGGGGACCATTGCTAGATCCGCCGGTTTTCGGATCGCTGGATGGGGACGCTTCCGGTGCAACCCCTTGTTGATTGAGCCAAGTTTTAACCGGATCTTCTGATAAATTGAGGCGCAGCAGACCAGCGGCAAAGCCCCCCAGAAAGGCTACCGGATTTCGGG
>JBEAPM010000459.1:0-6225 GCA_041164445.1 Cyanobacteriota bacterium | reverse complement strand
CCTTGGTAAGCCGATCGCTGAGGTGGATAATCTCCTCTCGTAGCGTCAAACACGCTAACCAAGGGGAGGGAATAGCCGCTGCCCCATAATAAGCTCCTGCAATCTGTCCGCAAATGGCAGCAGTAGTATCGGCATCATCGCCCAAGTTTGCGGCTTTTAGAATAGCGGCTTCAAAGCAGTCCGTTGTCCAGAAAGACCACAACGCCGCCTCTAGGCTCTCAACCACATAGCCACTGCCCCGAATCTCTTCAAGGGGCTTGGTTTGGTAACTCCCCGACGCGATCGTTTGGAGGCTGGGGCAGGATAAGGGAGGCGGTTGATAGGTCAGCAGATCGGCTTTGCTCAGTCCCGAGAGGGCAGACCAGAGGATATTGCCCAGCAGACGACTAGCCTCTAGGCATTCATCAGCTCCGTGGGTTGTTTTGGAACTTTCCCCAGAAAAAAGGAGGGTCTGCTCTCGATCTGGAAAATAAAAGAGGGGAATGGGCGCGAGACGCATAATGCAACCATTTCCCGCCGATCGAGGATGGCTGGAACCACTGTAAGGATTTCCAGTCTGGCGATACCGCTCTAGGGCTTTTAGTACCGTATTGCCAATATCAAAACACTGACCGGTGCTACTGAGATAGCCCTCCTGATACCATGCCCAATACCGCTGCATTTGATCCTGGGCATCAAACCCCTGACATTCAACTAAACTCGTGGCCAAACACAGGGCCATGGAAGTATCATCGGTCCACTGACCCGGTTTCAGGCGAAAAGGCCCACCCCCCACCATATCCGTCAGGGGGACAAAGGTTCCCCTTGCCTTAAATTCAACGGCGGTTCCCACGGCATCGCCTACCGCTAACCCCAGTAAACAGCCTCGAAAGCGATCGTTGTTCTTTTGCATTTGTTTTGCACGATTCCCTAACGTGATAATAGGAGTTGCCATTTACCCCGGGGTAGAGTAGCATCTCCTCGGATTCTGCCAGGTAAATTGATCTGCTCAACCCCAGAAAAAAAGCTTGACAGATGAGGAGATTGAGCTATACTAACCAACACAAAAATTAAAAAAACTTAACAGTCTTCTCATAAAAGGCTACGCTTCCACTTGCTGTTTTCGCTTTCAGTAGAAAGCCTTAAAGCACTAGAACTGAACGAGTTAAGCGCAGAGAGCTTTTCATTTAGGGGTATCTTGTCCCTGAATCCTAGAATGCACCGCCTTAATTCTTGGGTTGCATCGCCTCTGGTCATCAGTGTATCGCTATCCCCATCAAGCAATGGATTCTCCTATCCCCACAACTCCTCAAGAAATTTTCTCCCTACGGAATGTCCCCGCTGATCCTGAAACCCTCGTCAAGGCGATCGCAGGAGTAGTTAATGTTGCCCGAGACCAGGGACAAACCCTAGAAGACTTAACGGCAGAGGTTCTCAGCGATGATAATCTCCTCGATTTACAACAGCGCACCCGACTTAAAGATTGGGTTGTTACGGTTTGGCAAGCTTTTCCTGACATTCCCTAGGGCGCGTCATCTATCCCTCCGAGACTGACCAACAGGCGTAATTTGAGTGCATTCTTCATTTTCCTTAGATGGTATTGAGTTTTTACCAGTGGTGTCCCGTGCCGATTGCGATCGGGTTCAAGCCCTGGCCTACAAAATCTGGAACCAACATTATCCCCCGATTATTGGGCAAGCCCAGGTAGATTACATGCTCGATCGCTTCCAAAGTCTGGAAGCCATCCAAGCTCAGATGCAACAGGGCATGAAGTATTACCTGATCTGTTATGAAGGGGCGGCGGCGGGATACTTTGCCCTAGAGCGCCGCGAAAAAGAGTGCTTTCTCAGTAAGTTATATATAGACAAAAGCTTACAAAGGCGGGGCATTGGCTCCCGAACGATCGCCTTTATACAAACCTTAACGAATTCCCTTCCCTTGCAACTAACGGTGAATAAAGACAATGCCGGCAGTCTTCAGTTTTATCAAGCCCAGGGGTTTGAAATTATTGATGCGGTGGTGAACGACATTGGTCAGGGCTTTGTCATGGATGACTTTGTTTTAGAGCGTTTACCAGTTTACCGGACTCTTGAGGACTCTGTTTCCCCTAAAGTGGTAGGCTAACCAAAGAGTGCGCTGCACACTTGTGCCTTAATTTGCTTTAATTTGCCTAAATTGCCTTCAGTTGATAGCCAAATTTGGACTTTAATTTGCTATGCATCCCGGATCTACCCCTCCCCAACTCTTGCAATCTCGCCTCTTTTTTCGGGGGCGAAAATTTAACTACGAAGTGAATCGTCTCAAGTTGCCCAACGGAGCTGAAGGCGAATGGGAGTGTGTTCGTCATCCTGGAGGGGCGTTGGTGATTCCGGTGACCGACGAGGGTCAATTAGTTTTAGTCCGTCAATATCGTTTTGCGGTGCAGGGTTGCCTCTTAGAGTTCCCGGCTGGAACCGTGGAAGCCTTTGAATCGCCCTTGGAAACCATTCAACGCGAAATTCAAGAAGAAACGGGCTATCGAGCAGGTACGTGGCAAAAGTTGGGGCAGTTTTTCTTGGCTCCTGGTTATTCTGATGAAATCATCTATGCCTTTTTAGCTCAGGATCTGGTGAAGTTAGACAATCCACCGGAAGGGGATGAAGATGAACAAATTGAAACTGTGTTAATGTCTCCGGAAACCCTCAAACAAGCCATTCACGATCAAGAACCCGTGGATGCTAAGTCGATCGCCGCATTTTTCTTAGCCTTACCCTATCTGGTACCTTAGGAATGCGGACTTTATAACCTGGAATTTCACTACCAAGACACCGAAGCCCCGAAGGAATACCTTTGTGCCTCTGTGGTTTAATCCTGAACTTTCCGGTTTATTTAACTCACGATCCTTAACACCCTAACTCCACTCCGTACTCTTCCGTCTTAAGTTGGCAGCCCGTCTTAAGTCGGTCACCCTAAAACATATAGGTCGTTGGCCAGGCTTCCTCATGTTCCCAGACACAACTTTCCCAGTGCTGCATTAATAGGGTGAGGTCAGGTCGCATATCCTGGTTTTGGGGCAGATGGAGCGATCGTCCCTCCAAAATGCTGTAATAGGTATCCTTCATCCAGGGGGCTAGGCGAATGGTGAGGTCAGAGGGATCAATGGAGAGCAGATGTAAATCAAAGAGAACATGCAAATCCGATCGTAACAAAATCAAATTAGCGGGATCGTTGGTGCGATCCCCCAGATACGGCACAATATACGCCGCTTCTAAAACCTCTTCTACGGTACAACGGCTCATGGCACAGCGCCGATCGTAGGCTTTTAACAATTTGACCCGCACCTTAGGAGAACCTTTACGCAGTAAGAGCGATCGGTTTAAGCGACCTTGGGCTTCTTCGGGGGTTTTAAATTGGAAGGCCCGGGCCAAACCCTCGTTGAGCAAATCCTGCCACTGGCCCATGGGAACCTGAGCAAAGTCAATAGTTGTGGGTTCAGCCGCATCGCCCCACCCACTTTCTAAGGCTTTTTGACTGGCTGCATCGCTATCGGGATCAAAGTCCAGGGCGATCGCTTCAAAGGACTGAGGCTCATAATTTCGGGAAGCATTGCTGGCTCCTAAGTCTACCTTCGGCTTCGTGAGGAGGTTTTCTGCCTCACCCCGATATTCTGGATCGGCATCGGGCATAATTGCCCCACTCAGATCCGCACCTTGCAAATTGGCTCCACTCAGATTGGCACGATAGAGGTTAGCGGCTCGGAGATTGGCACCTTGTAAGTTGGCATTTTCGAGATTTGCGCCCTGTAGATTGACCGCTCGCATTTCCGCCCCATTCAGCGCAGCATGGCTGAGGTTGGTCTGACTTAGATTTGCGCCATTAAACACTGCTCCTGCAAAAAAGGCTCGGCTCAAATCAGCTCGACGAAGATTGGCCGCCAGAAAATTACCCCCAATGCCATTGGCTTCCACTAGTACAGCCGACTGTAAGTTCGTGTGGACAAAATCGGCTCCAATCAGCAGGGAGTGGCTAAAATCAGCACGGGGTAATTGCGATCGGCTCAAACAAGCAAATCTTAAATTCGATCGTTGAAACTGTCCTTGTTCAACGCGGGTTCCACTAAAATCGCGACGGCCCCGTTCATAAAGCCAAAGTAAAATTTTACTCTTCATCAAAAAATCTCCCCAAAGACGGCCAGATGCAAACCTTGAACTCATTCTTCGGGGAAAATTTGCCTGAAACCGGACAAATAAAAAAGTTGACTGGTGAAACCGTTGTGTGGTGTGCGCACACCACACAACCCATTTAGGATTACGGGGAAATTGCTGAAGTGCTGCATTCAGAGGGAACAGAGCGGCACGAAAAACACGATTCAGAGTTCCCTGAGCTAAGAATGAACGATCGAGTTAGGTGAGGTTTTGGGCAAGCCAACTTGGACATGTTGCCCAGAATCCCATGCCCGCTGCTCCATGCTCAATCCGTGGAGACACTGCGATCCCTACGACGCTGCAATTGGATTTTGTGACATCAGTTTCAGCCATCGGTAACAGGAGACGATCGCATCCCACAGTGTGCTATAGCGACGATAATGCACGCCATACTTTGCACAGGTTTCATCTAAAATATCCGCCAATTCAGGATAATGAATGTGACAAATATTTGGGAAAAGGTGATGAACAACTTGATAATTTAGTCCTCCTAAGTACCAGCAGAGAATAGGATTGCGGTGAGCAAAATCTGCCGTTGTCCGAATCTGAAAGAGGAACCAATCTTCATCTAGACGACGATCGTTTTGAGCAAGGGTCGGAAAATCTACTTTTTCGAGAATATGGGCTAACATAAACACCTGAACGGCAACTAACCCATAGGTCATATAAATCAGCGTTAAACCAACGATCGTTTCCAGTACTGAGTATCCCAGCATCAGGGGCAATCCGACAAAAAAGCTGAGGCCTAATATTCTAGCAATGACAAAAATGAGAATTTCTTGAACTTTAGGAACCGGAATCTGAATATCTTCGTAAGCAGCGGAACCTTGGCAGGCATCAATAAATAGCTTAATTTCTGAGAGGAACCAATAGATGGGAACAATGGGGTAGATTACCCAAATAAAAAAATGCTGATAGCGATTGTACCAACGATATTCATGGCTAGGCAGCATGCGGATAATGCCATCGCCATGGGCTTCCATATCATAGCCAGGAATATTCGTATAAACATGGTGAAGTTTATTATGGCGAATGCTCCAAAAGTAGCTAGAGATTCCGATGAAATCTCCTCCCATTCGCAGAATTGCATTGAGTTTTGCATGGTGGGAATAGGAACCGTGAGAGGCATCATGAAAAACATTCATGGCATAGGCCGCAATGCCCAGACCCATAAAGCCGCAACCGATTAGCTTGACCCAGAGCAGCGGAGGAGACAGGAGTAACGCAGCCCACCCTCCCACGATCCAAGCCACAATAATCGCAGTCTTAAGGTACAGAGCCGGACTATCCTTACGACAACGCGGCGTATTCGCAAAATAGTCATTCACCCGTTGGTGTAGTTCTTGGGTAAAGCTCGATCGCTTGCCAAATGTAATTCTTTGATCTGGACGGATGAGCGCGTCGGTTTGCATGGTGAAAATTTTAGGAAAATAAATGATGACCTATGGGATATTACCTTAAGGCGGCTCCCGCCTTGATCCCCCCCTGTCACAAATCCACAAATTCGGCCTCCTTCTCCCGCCAAAAGTGGTGGCAGTAAGGCAGATATTGGTCACTTTTTCTCACTTTTCCCGCAAATTCTGGTCCAAGCACCCTGATCTTGTTGTAAAATGACGATCCTTGCCTTTTTCTATGACTCTTTACGGAGCGATCGTTTTATGTCCCGTCGATGCCAACTTACCGGCAAAAAAGCCAATAACGCCTACGCGGTGTCTCACTCTCACCGTCGTACCAAGAAGTTACAGCAGGTCAACCTCCAAGAAAAGCGGGTCTGGTGGGAAGAGGAAAACCGCTGGGTCAAACTCAAGCTGTCCACTAAGGCGATTAAAACCCTGCAGCGCAAGAGTCTGAGCCAGTTCGCTAAGGATGAGGGAATTGACCTGCGTTATCTCTAAGGGCTGTCATAATTGCCTCTCGGGTCTGTTTTGGGAACGGGCGCGGTAGCCTTGATGGTGCAAGGCCTTGAAATTTAAGTGATGTTAAGGAATGCGGACTTTATAACCTGGAATTTCACTACCAAGACACCGAAGCCCCGAAGGAATACCTTTGTGTTCTTTGTGCC
>JBEAPM010000458.1:0-16248 GCA_041164445.1 Cyanobacteriota bacterium | reverse complement strand
CGTCGTTCAGACGCACAATATATTTTTTCTGCATGGGACTCCTCCTTGCTCTATACGCTCTATACAGGGTACCTTATCTCTCCTATTAACCCTAATTTTTAGCATTGACGCTGCACTAGTCCCCCCTGCAAGACATAGGGATTGTGGCGGGCAATTAATTAATCGAGGTGCCCTATTTCCGATTTCTTCGGGATGACTTGATGTTCAAGGCGGTTTTTGTCCGTTTGCTTGACGCTATACATGAGCCGATCGGCTTGAGAAATGAGATGTTCCACAGACTCTGGGCCCTCCAGAAAGGTGACCGCTCCAATGCTAAACCCCACAGACCACTGCTCTGCGTCGTTGATTTCCAGTAAGTATTGCTGGAGCCTAGGCAGCATTTTTTGGGCACTCTCATCATTTGTATGAGGCAAGAGCAGGGCAAATTCATCTCCCCCTAAACGGGCCACAATGTCTCCCTTGCGGAGCGATCGTTGTAAGGTCGTCGCAATTTCTTGGAGCAGCCGATCGCCCATGTTGTGGCCCCATTGGTCATTAACTTGCTTAAAATCATCTACATCCAAATAGGCCATGGTCAAGGGATATCCATACCGGTTAGCCCTATGGGTTTCAATAGTGGCAAAATCAAGAAAAGCGCGACGGTTGTAAATTCCCGTTAAGCCATCCATGCGAGCCCAGTACCGTTCTCGCTCGTAGGCCAGCTTTTGAGCATCGAGCAGCCAAACCACCGTCAGAAACACCCCTAACCTCAGCCCCATATTGCAATAAGGGACGGCAGGATAGAGAAACTTGATGGTATCCAGGTCTACCGTGAGCCAGGCTAAAGCACTGAACACCGCAATGAGCGTTCCCATACGCTTGTTGACAAACCAAGTGGCGAGACTAATAGGTCCCAAATAAAACAGAGAAAAGGTTAATTGGGGCAGTAAAAAATAGTCAATGAGGCTAATGATCGGAATCAGAAGGAGGGCCAGACCCGCCACCGCTCCTTTCGGTTGTTTTTCAAAAAATTTAAGCAGAGATTGCAGGATGGGAGAGACGGAAGTCATAGTTTGAGCCAGAGGCAGGAGAGGCGGGAACCGGAAAGCGGAAAAATTTAATGGAAGAGTGCGGCGCGGAGCGCCGCACTCTTCCGCCTTAAGTTGGTAGCCGAGATTTTCTAAAACTTACGAAAGACGATGGCAAATTTGCAAAAGTTTCAGGGCAAGGGGATTGAGAGGCAGTAAGATTTGATGGAGTTCAATCTTAGGCGAAATGGGGGTACGGGTCGTGCCGGGAACACCTTGGGAAAACAGCGAAGAAAACAGCGGGAAAACCAGATCCGTAGGCTCCGATCTTGGAACACGTAGGGCCGGTAGCCCCTTTGTACCAGAGCTTTGTCTACGGTCAAAGACGATCGCCACCCTGAGTCTGATTCTGAGTAGTATTTTAGGGTCTGCGCCCTCTATTGCGTCTGCAAATCTTGGCTCTACAGATAATATTTCCGCCCATGAGCCTTCCAGGCAAGACTTACCGGCAGCATTGGGATTACCCCATCCTGACCCGATCGATCTGGCCCAGCGACGATCGGAACAGGCGGTGTTGGGAGTGCTGTATAGCGAAAATCCCCAGTGGGCGAATGCGGGTCAGCGTCCTTCTCAAGTCCAGCAGACCCTCCGAGAACAGTTAGAAAAAGCCGGGATTCCCTTCCGGTTATTACCCCTGAACACCTTGACGGATACGGCAACCCTCAATCGCTATAGCTTTTTGTTTTTGGTCAATGCGGCAGAAATTTCTGAGGCGGAAAGCATCGGTTTAGAAAATTGGTTACAGCGCGGAGGACGGTTACTGCTCAGTGGGCCGATCGCCACGGAATCCTCTCAGTCGGTGCGCCAAAGCCTGAAACGTACTTTGGGAGTGTACTGGGAAACCTATACCGATCGTCCCCAATTTCCCCGCCTTCAATCCACTCAACCCTGGTTGCCCCGAGATACCCGCTTTCCCGCTTTAGGGGGCGGTATTCTGGTGCCCACCCGTCCCGAAAGTCAAGTTTTGGTGACCTGGCAAAATATCCAAGAAGCGGCAGTGGTCGCAAACGATCGTTTAGTCTTTTTGGGCTGGCTCTGGGGAGAGCAGCAAGAAACGGAAAATATTGATCAAGCTTGGTTAGCCGCCAGTTTGGAACGGTTTCATAATTTTCCCGCTGTGCCTCAAGTACAAACGCCCTCATCCCCGCCTCCTGCCGTAACCGCCAATCCCAACCGCCCGCCCGCCGCCGTGACCCCACGGAGCAATCCTCAGCCGCGCCGATCGGCTCCGTCCTCTGCTGTCCCGGCGGGTTCGCCTGCCCCTATTTTGTTTGATCCCACCCAAGAAGCTGCTCCCCCCGGTTTATATGTACGGGCGGGGGATGATCCCATTGTCTTCCTAGAAGCGGTGGCCATGCGTAAGGAACTCTCCCATCTTTTGGGACGGTTTAGCAGTGCTAATCTCTCGTTACAGGTGGCGGAGAATTTCAATACGGCACTCTTAAATAAATCCCTAACGGATTTGAATTTGCGATCGAGACTGGATTTGCGATCTTCCACGATGAACGTAGCGCTGAATTGTCCTGATCCCCAAGGAAACTGTGAAGCCGCTGCTCCCCTCGCCGTTGCGCCTCCCCCCTCCCTGATCCAAGAGACGGAAAAAATCCTCAAGCGCTTTCCCAAGCTGGTGGCGGATCAAGACTACGCCCTGGCCCGACAGGAATGGATTAATGCCCGAGATACCCTCTTACAACGCTACCCCGATAGTCAGCCGGTGCAACCAGAAATTCGGGCCGTCTGGCTAGATCGGGGCACGATCGTCAAGGCCGGTTCTCCCGAGGGTCTAAAACCTGTGTTTGATCGCCTGGCAGCGGCGGGGATTAACGTTGTCTTTTTTGAAACCTTGAACGCGGGGTATCCCGTATATCCCAGTACCATAGCTCCCGCTCAAAACCCCCTCACCGTAGGCTGGGATCCCTTGGCGGCGGCGGTGGAATTAGCCCACGATCGCCAGATGGAACTTCATGCCTGGATCTGGACATTTGCGGCAGGAAACCAGGCCCATAACCGCATTGTGGGAAATCCTGAAAATTATCTAGGGCCCGTCCTGAGTCAACATCCCGACTGGATCAATCGCAATAATCGGGGCGGGATCTGGTCTGCTGGCAAACCGTTTTTTGATCCGGCCCATCCCGGCGTGCGTCAGTATCTCCATTCCATCATTGCGGAAATTAGCGATCGGTATGATGTGGATGGCATTCAGCTTGACTACATTCGCTACCCCTTTCAAGACATTGCGGGGGGCACCACCTTTGGCTATGGCAGCGCTGGACGAGCCCGCTTCAAACAACGCACGGGAGTGGATCCCCTAACCTTAAACCCTCGCCATCCCCTCTGGGAAGCCTGGCAAAACTTCCGCATTGAACAAATTGATACCTTTGTGGCGGAAGTGGGGGAAAATCTGCGCCGCCACCATCCCGAGAAAAAATTGTCTGTAGACGTATTTGCCTTTCCCACCCATGAGCGCTTAGCAAAATTGCAACAAAACTGGGAAGCCTGGGCCAGACGAGGGGACGTGGATTTTGTCTGTCTCATGGCCTATGCCAAGGATACCAACCGCTTTGCCCAACTCACCGAACCCTGGTTCATCCCGGAGGATCTGGGCGGTACCTTAATCTTAGGGGGAATTCACTTGCTGTCTTTACCCCATTCGTCCCTCGTGTTGGATCAAGTTCAGTTTCTGCGGGATCAGGCCACGGCAGGCTATGTCCTCTTTGCCACCGATCAATTTAGCTCCGATCTACAAACTCGCTTTCGCCCCAATCTCGATCAAGAAAGCATCCTACCCCATCGCCAACCCTTACAGGCCGCCGTCCTGCGCTATGCCGCCCTCCAACAGGAATGGACGTGGTTAGCGGCTCAAGGAACCTTAGCATTATCGGAAGCGGATCAAACCGCCTTTAATGCCGCCCGCAATCGCCTGGAGCAAGCCTTAGGAGAGGCATCCCGATCGCCCTCACCGCAAACGATGGAGCGTGCTACGGTGGAACTAGAAAAATTTGAGGCTGGACTTGAGAATTGGTTGCGCTGGTACGAAATCAGCAACCGGTATCAAGTCCAAACCTGGCGACATCGCTTGAGTGTTCTGACAATTCTGCTAAACTACGGCGAACGAATGCTTGAGCAATCTCGTCCGATCGCATTGGGATTTGAGCCATGACCCGCCCTTCTTTAACCAACCCCCCCCAAAGCAATTCAGAATCCTTAGCTGTTTCCACAGGCCTTGAACCTCAAGATCAGTCTGATCTAGCGATCGCCGCTCAGGCTGAAACTGCCATTACAGAACCAGTCAAGACAGAAATAACGGCCCCAGAATCCAGTCCCCCCGAATTAACGGTTCCAGAAACCACACTGGCGGAAACCGCGATCGAACCCGCCGTTCCAGCAGCAGATCTCGCCCCAGATCTCACGGCCTCGCCACAACCCCTGCGCAAGGGACAATGGGTCTATCAAATGTGGCTATTGTCTATGTTATTGCTGATGGGGTTGGCGGCTGGGGGAGCCCTCTGGAGTTTGGTGCGTTTGCCCCAAGCGCGGGAGTGTCCGCGCATTTTGCGCCCCTTCTCCTCTGCGGCCTTTAAGCTGTACTGTGCCCAGATGGCAGCGGGACAAGGCACAACGGACGGTCTTCTCCAAGCGATCGAACTGGTGCAAAGCTTACCGCCCGATCATCCCCTCCAACAAAATGCCGATCATTACCTCAAACAATGGGCTTTTGATCTGGTTATTCTGGCGGAAGAGCAATATAACAATGGTGAGTTAGCCCTCGCCCTCGATACCCTGAAGGCAATTCCCCTCGATCGCTTACCCTGTGATGAAAATAAATGCCCCCGCAAAGAAATAGAAGGCTGGGCGACCGCTTGGCAGGCCTTGTGGGAGAAGGCAGAGGGGATTGTCCAAGAGTCGGAAAAAGCCCTGTTGGAGCAGAACTGGGATAAGGCAGCGGCGGCGGCCACTAAGCTACTGTCGTTGGATAACCGCTATTGGCAAGTGACCCGCTACAACGAACTCAATGCTCAGATTTTAGAAGTACGCAATTCTAATAGTGTGATTGCGAAGGCGAAAAAGCTAGCGGATCAAGGCGGGACTGAGAATTTAATCGAGGCCATTAAGTTGGTGGCCCAGGTCGAGCAAAATAGCCGCTTATACAACATTGCCCAGGCTCAAATTGTTTCCTATAGCGGGAAACTGATGGAGTTGGCGGAGGAAGCCTTAGAGGCAAGGGATCTGCAGACCGCCCTCAATATTGCCAATCAAATTCCCGATGTGGCCAATCGTAAGGCTGAGCTTGAAGACTTTAAGATTTTGGCTAAGGTGCAGGCGAGAACCTGGAGTGGTCAAGTGGCCGATTATCAGGCGGCCATTGCTGAACTGAAGAAAATTGATAGTGACGGGAGTTCCTATGTGAAGGCTCAAGGGCTGATTAGTCGATGGGAAACGGAAGTTGAGGATTTACGCCGAATCGATCGGGCCCGTACCTTGGCGCAGCGGGGCAGTATTACCGGCTATATGACCGCGATCGCGGAAGCATCGTTGATTCCCCAACATCACCCCCGTTACGATCAAGCCCAGAACCTAATTCAAAATTGGAATGGTGAGATCCAAATCCTCGAAGATTCTCCTTACTTGGAACGGGCCAGACGTTTAGCGGAAAGTGGGGGAGTGCCTGCCTTAGAAGCGGCCATCACCGAAGCCAATCGCATTGCTGCGGATCGACGCTTATATGATGATGCTCAAGCCGCCATTCGGGACTGGCGCGGTGATATCGAGTTGATTGAAGATCGCCCCTACCTGGATGAAGCCCAGCGCTTAGCCGATGCCGGTCGTCTCTCGGCAGCGATCGCCACGGCCCAACGAATTTCCCCGAATCGGGCCCTTTACAATGAGGCTCAGGATCGAGTTGATGAGTGGCAACTGCAAATCGATGCGGAATATAGCCTGCAGCAGGCCAATGGTTTGGGGAATAGTAATCAATCTCCAGAAGGTCTAGAAGCCGCTATTCGGGCGGCGGATCAAGTGCCCAATGAAGCCCCGCAACGCCGAGAAGCAGATACCCAAATCGATCGCTGGAGTGAGCAATTACTGCAAATGGCGATCGAACGCTCCAGTTATGACGTTGTCGGAGCGATCGATATTGCCAATACGATTCCCGAAAGCAGCTTCCTCTTCAACGAGGCCCAATCCTACGTCAATTTCTGGCAAGAATCCCTGGGAGAGTAAGCGGGGGAAAGACTCTCACTCTCCCAGCCCCGCTCTCAAAACTCCGGTCTGAGCACAAAAGAACCGTGACTGTTGAAGCCCAATTAACCCGTGACGAGACTTCTGAGAATCGTCTGGAGTCGCTCGCTTGTGCGCTGGTTCATAGCGGCATCCCCGATCGTCACCCGCAAGCCACCGCCGGTATGGCGAATCAGGGTACCCATCTGGCGCAAACGATCGAGAACCGTGGGATAGAGTTGCGTGGGATTGGTGACAATGACGGGATAGTACTCGGATTGTAAGCGCAGAAAGAGAAAATTCCCCACACTGGGATACACCTTGGCACCAGGAAGGGTTTGTAACTGTTGCGCTAGTTTTTCCCGCTCTCCAATCAGTTCCGTCACCCCCTCTAGGATCAGGGTACGCTGCTCTAGGGCGGCGATCGCGGCAGCTTGGGCAAAGGTGGGTAGGTTGTAAGGTAATCGCAGTTTTTCCAGAACCGCAATCAGTTCCGGGTGCCCCACCGCATAGCCCACCCGATGGGCCGCTAGGCGAAAGGCTTTAGAAAAGGTGCGGGTAATCACCCAGTTCGATCGCTGGAGGACGGCTTCTAGTAAGGTATTGCGACTAAACTCAAAATAGGCCTCATCAATCACCACTAAGATTTCTTCCGGCAGGGACAGTAGCCACTCCACTTCCACTGCATTGAGTCCATTTCCCGTCGGGGAGTTCGGATGAACCATAAATACCAAGCGAACTGGGGGGTGTCCAGCGGGAGGACGATCGATCGCAGCCTGGGCCGCCCCACAGTCCACAGCAAAGTGAGCATCACGTTGGACAGAGACTACGGGAATGCCCAAACTTTGCGCCAGGATCTTGTACATGGAAAAGGTGGGATCCGCCACTAACACCGAGCCCTGCTGGGGTAAACAGGTGGCAATCAGCAGCGATCGAATTAGTTCATCTGAACCATTACCAATGCTTAAGTGTTCGAGTCCAAAGGGTTCAGTCTGGCGACTCAGGTGGGGATGAGGGTACTGCCGGGACTCCTCTACATAGGCGAGTAAAGCTTGCTTGAGACGGTGATGACTGCCATCGGGGTAGCGGTTCGTCTGGATCTGCTCTTGATAAGCGATCGCTAACTGTGCTTTGACCGAGGCAGGCAGATCAAACGGACTTTCATTGGTATCCAGGGCATCTAGAGGATGGGTGGGTTCCTCATCATGCCCCGGATTAGCGGTATAGCCAGTGGTTTGAACCAGATCGGGACGTAGAAAAGGCAGCATAGGCAATCTAAAATGAGAAGCGAGAGCATCATCTTACAGTGCTTCTGACGGTGATTAACGGCGGGCGGCTTCGTCACCCGTGGCCATGCTGACGACGGGATAGCGATCGTTACCGCGTTTTGGATTTTTTGGGTGCTTACATTACAGTAGCCTGGAGTTGTTCGCCCGTCTGTCTTGATGATTGGGAATTGCAATATTGCGAGGGAGCTTCCAATGCTGACCATTGTTCCTAAGACCGATAAAACCGATATTTTTTACCCGAGTGAGGACGGAGAACCCTTGGCTGAAACTTCTGTGCATATTGATGCGATCGTGATGTTGATTGTTCTGCTACGTCAATATCTCCAAGACTACTATCAAAATTCACAGTGGCTCGTGCTGGCCAATCAATATGTCTACTATGCCGAAAACTTGCCCCGCCTTCGGTTTGCCCCTGATGTAGCGATCGTGTTTGGGGTAGAGCCAGGGCCACGGGACAATTATAAAATCTGGCAAGAACAGCAAATTCCGTCCATTATTTTTGAAATCACCTCTCCCAGCACCCAGAAAGAGGATAAAGAAACTAAAAAAGACCTCTATGAAAAGATTGGAGTTCTGGAATATTGGCTCTTTGATCCCAAAGCAGAATGGATTCCAGAGCAACTTCGGGGGTACCGTTTGCAGGACGGTCATTATCAACCGATTACCGATGGCTATTCTCAAGTCTTGGCCCTGCGTCTGCAAGCCGAAGGTTTTCTCCTCGGGTTATATCGCAGTGACACGGGGGAAAAATTGCCCCAGCCCAGTGAGGTGGTGGATGCCCTCAAACTTGCGGAGATGAATCTGGAGCGGGAACGCCAACGGGCGGAACGCTTGGCGGAACAGTTGCGACAGTTGGGAGTCGATCCGGATTTTGACTTGAATCTTGAGTAGGGGGACTTATAGCCGCGCCCATCTCGATTCATGGTGGCAGGCGGCTACGCCGTTTAAGTCCCTATTCTTGCCTGAGATGCTGGTCTGGAGCCTACGGCAAAATTTTTTAATTTGTCGAGCTTCGATCGTGTTGGTGGATGCGGGGATGGAGTAGTCGAGGTATCCGCTCTCCGCCCTGCAGGTGCTGCGCCACAATTTCCGCCACATCCCCAGGGGTAACGCGACAATACCAGGTTCGATCGTTTTGCAGGACTTGTACATTGGGCCCCGCGCTACACTGCCCCATACACTCACTGGGAATAACTATAAAGTCCCCCGTGGCTTGAGCCTGTTCCTCAAAGGTGGAGAGCACGACAGCCGCCCCGCCCCGTAGACAGGATTGGTGCTGGCAAATTTGTACCGTGGAGCGTCGTTTCCGGGATTTTGCCATAGGTTTAGGGGTCAGGCGACCAAGCGTTGGACGAGTTCATCTAAGTGCCGATCGCCCTCCTGTTCTTCCAGGTAAAGACGGGCGGCGGTTTCCATTTTGACTAAATTATCGGCGTTGCTGACAAAGGCCGAAATATCCCGGACGAGATCGTGGTTTAAGTCCGGTTGATAGCGCAGATACTCCCCAAAGCCCTCTTGATCTAAAAGTTGTCGAGAAATACTGTTGACGGTATCGGAATTGCCGCTAAACATCACCTCTAACATGGGTAACCCCTTGAGGGGATTAAACCAGTCTAAGAGCCCCCACCCCGCAATGTCCTCGGGGGAAAAGGGAGTTCGCATTTGTCCCGTGCCCAGAGATACGACCAAGAGGGGTTTCTCCGTTTGGGCGCGGGCTTCTTGAATGGCCCAGAGGGAGGGATTGTTGGTGACCACGGCTCCGTCAATGAGGGGCAACCCCGATCGCTCCTGATAGGTGGCGGCTTCACCATAGCCACTGCTAGCAATGGACTGCACCAACGTCGCATCATCCAAAAAGAAGCTGGTAAAAACCCCGGGCACAGCGGAGGAGGCACGACACACCTGCCAAATATTGGCTTTGCGGGCATCCAACTGTCCCGCTTGGGGCACCCCATTGCCGAGGAGAATGGGCTTGCGATTGTAGGCATCGTAGGCCACGGCCAGGAGGGAGCGATCGAGGGAGTCGAGGCTATCCGTTGCCCCAAAGACTTCCTGTAAAACCGTTTCGAGGGTGAGGGACTCCTCCTCGAAAACCGGGCGAGAGGGATCAAATAAGCGCTTAAAGACCTTTGGCACCAGTTGACCCACCTGCTGTTTCAGCTTCGTCAGTTGTGCGCCCAGTTGATCCAACTCATCTTCAAAGCCGGTGAGCAGTCCCCGAAAATCAGGGAAAATCTGGGGGGCTTTTTCCTGGTAAAAGCGGCGAATGTCTGTGGCGGGAATGCCCTTGGCTAACCCACAGGCAATGATGCTGCCGGTGGAGGTTCCGGCAAAGAGTTGAAAGTGATCTTTAATGCGGGAGCGATCGGGACTGGCCTGGGCTAATTTGGCTTCTAAACGCTCCAAAATAATCGCCGTAATCAGCCCCTTGAGACCGCCACCATCACAGCAGAGAATATTGTAGGTGGCAGCCCGATCGCCTCCGGGCAGGTTGAACTGAGATTGTAACCGCTCGACCTGAGAGCAACCGGCACTGAGCTTGAGCACCCCCGTAAAGGTGGCTGCCGCAAGGGCCGTCTGCACAAATTGCCGCCGGGAGTGGGGAAACTGGGGGGGCATAACCAACCTCTCTGCGCTATTAGGATCGTTCTAGCGGTTGATGAAATTGGAAGAGTTGAGCCAGGGTCTTTTTCAGTTGCGTCCGGGGCACGATCGCATCGACAAAACCGTGATGTTGTAAGTATTCAGCGGTTTGAAAATCATCCGGTAAACGTTCCCGCAGGGTTTGTTCAATGACCCGTCGTCCCGCAAAACCGATCATAGCCTTGGGTTCGGCCAAAATTAAATCCCCCAGCATGGCAAAGCTCGCGGTGACCCCCCCGGTGGTGGGATGGGTGAGGACGGGAATATAAAGAAGGCGTGCTTCTCGATGGCGTTCTAAGGCACCGGAGATTTTGGCCATTTGCATCAGGCTCAACATCCCCTCCTGCATTCGCGCTCCCCCAGAGGCACAGATAATCACCACCGGCAGATGGTACTCCGTGGCCTGTTCAATGAGGCGGGTGAGTTTTTCCCCCACCACAGAACCCATACTGCCCCCCATAAAGCGAAAGTCCATAACGCCCAAAGCCATGGGCATCCCTTCCAGTTTGCCTAAGCCGGTTTGTACCGCATCCGTTAAGCCGACTTTGGTCTGGGTTTCCCGGAGACGATCGCGGTAGGAACGACGATCGTTAAACTCTAGGGGATCGGTCGGGGCGATAGTTTGGGCAATGGGTTGCCAGGTTTCGGCATCGATGAGTTGCTGAATGCGTTCGTGGCTATCCACCCGTCCATGATGACCACAGTCGGGACAAACCATTTGATTGGCCCGTAAATCTTTGGTATAGGCTAAAACACCACAGTCCTGACACTTTGTCCAGAGCCCATCGGAAATATCCCGTTCGGGCTGAACTTGATGAATCGGCTCGGTTTTTTGACGATTTGCAAACCAATCAAATAAGGACATGGATTTGGATCACTCACCTCGGGCAACGTTAGGGCCGAACGAATTAGGGTTGACCCTAAAAAAACTAGTGTGTGTATCGTAGCAGAATTAGGGGTGACGATTGAGGAGCGAGGGGAAAACCATGAGGACGGCTAGGGGCTATCCTCCCTGAGCGATCGTCAGGGGTCTGGAGGGTCTGGACTGAATGGATGACACGCCCTAGAGTGAGCTACAGTGCTGTTTTTTCCTGGGCAATGCCCTTGCCCCATCCCGATGAATGGACTCAATCAACTCCCGAAACGCCTCTTTGCCTGGGGCATGGCCCAGGCTACGCCCCTAGATGCTACACCCATTACCCACTATCCGCAGGATCAATTTCACACCTTGGCGGATCTGAAACGATCGCTCTTTGGCGATCTCCAGGGGACTGTGCTAGAAATTGGCCCGGGGACAGGGGCTAATTTTGCCTATTTGCCCAAGGACATCCACTGGATCGGTGTAGAACCGAATCCCTTTATGCATCCCTACCTGCGTAAAATGGCTCTCCAGCAAGGGTTTAAGTCCATTGAACTGCACTCCGGCAGGGCGGAACAGTTACCCCTGGAGGAAGCGATCGTGGAGGTAGTGATTAGTTCCCATGTATTATGCTCTGTCCAGACCTTAGGGCAAGTTTTAGAGGAAGTGCAGCGCGTCCTCAAACCCGGTGGCAGCTTTATTTTTGTGGAGCACGTTGCAGCGGAGTGTTGCACCTGGACTCGGCGGGTTCAGGATGGAGTAGCCCCCCTCTGGCAAGTGCTTTTTGATCATTGCCATCCTAACCGGGAGACGTGGCGCGGTTTGGAAGCAGCAGGTTTTGCCCATTTGAACTATCAGCATTTTCAGGTGGATTTGCCTTTGGTGGGCCCTCATATTGCGGGTGTGGCGACAATGCCGCCATGAGCAGACCGGAGCGATCGTGGTAACCTTTATGTTGCAAGGCTTCTAGACCTAATTGATGATGCGCCCTAGATCCTAGCTCCCCGATAGACCACCCGAAAACCATGATTTAAATTGCGGGTCAACGGATTGCTCCGGTTCCGAAACGCCGACCGACAATAGCGAGGGAGACAGTACCAAGATCCTCCCCGCAAGAGGCGAAAATCGATTTCTGGGGTTATGAACGTATTTTCCTTATTCCAAGCGATCGAACCATCCTGTTTGAGCCGATCGGGCTTGGCACTATAGTCCTGATAAAATTGATCCAGACACCATTCCCAGACATTGCCGTGCATATCATAGAGCCCCCAAGCGTTGGGAGGAAATTCCCCTACGATCGTGGTGGTTTTGCGATAGGTTCCCTGGGGTGAGTTGTTATAGGTATGGCGACCATCGAAATTAGCGTCTTCCGGGGTTATTTTGCCGCCACAGGAAAAAGCAGTTTGCTGCCCAGCCCGACAAGCATATTCCCATTCCGCTTCCGTGGGGAGGCTAATGGAATACCCCCCCAGTTTTTGGGACAAGGTCAGACAAAACTCAACCGCCATGTCCCAACTCACGGCCACCACCGGTTTTTGGGGATGAACAAAATGCTCTGGAATCTGTTGATCCGGTTTCCATTCCTTGCCGCTTAAACACCACGCCTTACCAGTGGCAGGATTTTCCCCCATCACCGCTTCATACTGAGCTTGGGTAATGGGATACTGACTCATCCAAAAAGTGGGGATCGTCACTTGATGGCGAGGCAGTTCACGGGCATACCAATTCTTAAAATTGGTTTCCCCCACAGCCTGTTTGAGCAGCAGGGTTTCGCTTCGTTTTTGCCCCATCCAGAAGGTTCCCCCTGAGATTGGGACGAAGTTTAATTGCTTGGGTGCCGCAGAAGGACGAGCAGGAAGCTTCAGGGTGAAAGGTTCCTCTCGAATCGGTGAGGCAGGATAAATAAAGCTTGGATCCATATTGACCTGTGAGGGCTATCCCGCTCGAACTTCGGCGTGGAATTAAATTGCAAGGCTCTGACGATCGGCTTCAATCATACCATTCCCCCAATGGCGGCGGTTTTGCAGGAGCCGAGACCGTTTCTACCTCAAACAACAAAACCAAAGTAAATCTGGAAGTTTCTAGGATCCCTGACATTTCTTGTTACGATCGCTCTCGTTAGCGAATTTAGTAGGGGTTCCCCCTATGCTTTTATATGGACTGTGCTTTTTAGTCGGTGGGGTTTTTATCTTCTTGGCCGCCGCTGAAGGGCTAGATGGTGTGGATTTTGATCATCATTTTGAGCTAGATATTTCGGGATCAGAACGGATTCCCCGGCAATTATCTCCACTCCTTCAGGTCATTTTTCGGGTTTTACCCCTCCTGAGTGTGCGGTTTTGGACTTTTGGTGTGGCAACCTTTGGCTTAAGTGGGCTGTTGTTGCAATGGCTCCAGATTGGTCAGTCCCCGTCTCAGATCTTTGTCCTCTCCCTCGGTATCGGGGCGATCGTGGGCAGTTCAGCGGCTGGAATCATGCGCTGGTTACAAACGGATGCCGAAACCGACAGCTTAATTCGATCCGAAGATTTGCACGGACTCCCCGGCATTGTCAGTATTCCCTTTCAGAGTGAAAACCGAGGACAGGTTCGCTTGGAGGTAAAGGGGAGCCAGATATACATGGCGGCTAGTAGCACTGAAGAGCGAAATTTCCAAAAAGGAGACTCTATTTTAGTGGTGGGGCTAGAGGGCAATACCCTCTGGGTGGTGTCGGAAGACTCCGTTAAAGATCTCTAAGGCTCGCTTAGCTAAGCCCCTGACCTCGTTATCGCCATCACAACTGCATACAGCAATCCTAAAGGGTTGTGGTCTACCTCTTCACCATTGACGGAGGGCTGCGGTAGTCATTGAACCGCCTTACTCCTTAGCTTGAGATGTTTCAGGAATAGGAATCATGAACAAACCACTATTCTCGTTCTCTAATCAATCGACATCCTCTCCGATCGCTTCCGAGGGCACCCCGCTAGACGGGATTGTGCTTCAGGAAACCAGCAGCAGCCCACCCCTCTGGCAAACGGAAATTGGACAACCGCCCCCCCTCTTAGCTCAAGGGGCCGGTAGTTTGGCTGGGCCCGTGACCTTGTTTGGGGTTGTCTTGGTAACCGGCCTTGTCATCTGGCTACTGAATACCACGATCCGGATTTGTGATCCTTACCGTATTCTTGTCATTTCTGGGCGGCAGCAAACCGTCAATGGACGGCGGGTTGGCTATCGGGTGGAATTCGGAGGACAAACCTATTGCATCCCTATTTTAGAAACGGTGCAAAGCATGGATATGCGAACCATGCCCGTGCCCATTGAAGTGACCAATGCCTATGCCAAAGGTGGCACGCCCCTCAATATTCAAGCGATCGCTAATGTGAAAATTTCCAGTCATCCCGTCATTGTCCGCAACGCGATCGAGCGGTTTTTAGGGCGAAATCCAGAAGAAATTAAACGGGTTGCACGGGAAACCTTAGAGGGGAACTTACGGGGGGTGGTAGCTACCTTAACTCCAGAGCAGCTTAATGAAGATCGCCTTGAATTTGCCAATCGGATTGCGGAAGACGTTAAAGACGATCTGGAAAAACTAGGGTTACAACTGGATACCCTGAAAATTCAAAGTGTGGCGGATCAAGTCGATTACTTAAATTCTCTGGGTCGTCGTCAAATTGCCGTTGTCTTACGGGAAGCAGAAATTGCAGAATCTAATGCCAAAGCGGAATCAGAAAGCGTGGAGGCAGAGTGTAAGCGGGCTTCCGAAGTGGCTAAAACGGAAGCCCGTACCGTAATCCAGGCCCAGGAAAACGAATTGCGCCGCATTAAAGCCCAATTGGAACAGCGGGCAAAATCTGAGGAAGAACGCACCACAGCGGCTGCCTCCGAAGCCCAGGCCAAGGCACAGGAACGCCTGCAAACGGTACGCGCTAATCTAGAAAAATTACGCCTACAGGCCGATGAAGTGTTACCGGCGGAAGCCCAACGGCAGGCCAAAGAATTTCTAGCGCGAGGTGAAGCCTACACGTTAATTGAAAATGCGAAGGCGGCGGCTAGCGTGAACGAATTGTTTGCGGCACTCTGGACAGAACTGGGGGATCAGGCTTCAGAATTGTTTACGTTGCAACAGTTAGAAATGTTGCTGGAGCAGGCGGCGAAAGTGCCTGGACAATTACATCTTTCTCACATTAATGCGATCGATAGTGGGGATGGCAAGACCTTAGCGGGTTTGGTGAATATTTATCCTCAAATTGTTCGGGAATTCCTCAAGCAAGTGGAAGAAACCTTGGGCTTGAATCTGATGTTGAGTCCAACCCAGGGGCAGATGAATGATGAAGAGTCATAACAGCTTTTCCTTTTTCAGGAATCCTAACTTGGGGCTGTCATCATTTAGCGCTGAAGTGTTCATACGGCAATCGTTTCAGCCCCTAGTTATGTTTGCTGGAGCGGGCACGGTAACCTTTATACCGCAAGGCTTCTAGAATGAATTGATGACGCGCCCTTGTAGACCTTAAAACTCAAAACTAACCCTTAAGAGCCGTTGAGGATTTTAGCATGAATGTCTTTATCTTTCTCGTCGTTATGACCGCCTTCACGGGGGCAGGTATTAATTTTATGATTAAAAACCTGCTATACATTTGTCAGCCCAGTGAGGTTTTAATTTTTTCCGGTGCTAAACGTCGTTTAGCCAGTGGTCGAGTGGTCAGTTATCGCTTAGTCAAGGGGGGAAAAAGTTTACGAACCCCTTTGTTTGAAAAAGCGTTTCGTATGGATTTGACCAACACCATTATTGAACTCAAAATCGCCAATGCCTATTCCAAGGGTGGGGTTCCGCTCTCTGTGGAAGGGATTGCGAACATTAAAATTGCAGGGGAAGAGCCCATTATTCATAATGCGATCGAGCGATTGCTGGATAAAAACCGTAAGGAAATTGAGCAAATTGCTCGGGAAACTTTAGAAGGAAATTTACGGGGTGTTTTAGCCAGTTTAACCCCCCAACAGGTCAACGAAGATAAAATGGCCTTTGCCCAAAGTTTGCTAGAGGAATCGAGCGACGACTTAGAGCGCTTGGGGCTAACTTTGGATAACCTGCAAATTCAAAATATTTCCGATGACGTGTCATATCTCAACTCCATTGGCCGACAACAACAGGCAGAATTGCAGCGAGATGCCCGCATTGCTGAGGCCCAAAACCGATCGG
>JBEAPM010000457.1:0-7088 GCA_041164445.1 Cyanobacteriota bacterium | reverse complement strand
CGGCACCACCGCGCAGAACCAGATAAGCGGCAAACAAGCCCCCAAACATCAGAGATTCGGAAATGAGGAAGACCAGTAACCCCCACACTCGAAAGTCTGGGTGAGCATGGGCATGGGAGGTTTCTGCGGGTGAAGTTGTGTTTAAGCTTTCAGTTGCGTTGGTCATAGCTTCTCAGTTGATTTTCAAGTTGAACCACAGAGACACGGCAAATCTTGCAAGTAGGGCAGATCGGTGTCTTTGGGGTTGATTCAAAACTCAAACGTTGTTTATCGGGTGGCCCAGAGGTCGGAGCCGCTGACTTTATCGATCCGTTTGGCTTTCTTCGCACCATAGCCATAGGGATGGGTCACTAAGGGCGGTTCCCCTTCCCAGTTTTCAATGGGGGGCGGAGAGGTGGTGAGCCATTCTAAGGTAAGGGCTTCCCACGGGTTATCCGGTGCTTTCGGACCATAGAACCAACTCCAAGCAGCATTGATTAAAAAGGGCAAGACTGACACCCCTAATAAAAAGGCTCCAAAGGTACAGAGGTGGTTGAGGAACTCGAACTGGGGATCGTACATGGCGACCCGTCGAGGCATTCCTTGTAAACCCAATTCGTGCATGGGTAAAAAGGTGAGGTGGGTGCCGATAAAGGTCAGGGCAAAGTGAACCCGACCCCAAAATTCGTTCATCATGTGGCCGGTCATCTTAGGAAACCAGTGGTAAACCCCGGCGTATAAGCCAAACACTGATCCCCCGAAGAGGACGTAGTGGAAGTGACCAACAACGTAGTAGGTATCGTGAACGTGAAGGTCGAAGGGGGCAGTTCCTAAGGTTACGCCACTCAGCCCACCAATGACAAACATGGAGAGTAGACCAATACAAAAGAGCATGGCGCTGGTAAAGCGAATCTTTCCGCCCCAGAGGGTGGCGACCCAGCTAAAGATTTTGACCCCGGTGGGCACCGCAACAATTAGGGTCGAGATGGTGAAAAACATCCTCATCCAGGCGGGGGTTCCACTGGTAAACATGTGGTGAACCCAGACAAATAAGCCCACAATACAGATGGCTAAGCTGGAATAAGCGATCGCTTGATAGCCAAAAATGGGACGGCGAGCATGGGGCGGAATGACTTCTGACATAATGCCAAAAATGGGCAAAATCATCAGATAAACTGCGGGGTGGGAATAGAACCAAAATAAGTGTTGGTAGAGCACGACATCCCCGCCCATTTCGGGACGGAAAAAGCCGGTGCCAAAGTTAATATCAAACAGGAGTAAAATCAGCCCGGCCGCTAAGACGGGGGTGGACACCAGGGCTAAGACGGAGGTGGCCATCATGGCCCAGACAAAGAGGGGCAATTGACCCCATTTCAACCCCGGACGGCGCATTTTGACGATCGTCACGAGGAAGTTGAGGGCTCCCAAAATAGAGGAAGTTCCCACGAAAACAATGCTTAAAATCCACATGGTTTGAGCAGTATTGGCCGTAATCAAACTCAAGGGAGGATAGGAAGTCCAGCCGGACTGGGCTCCGCCAAAGAAGAAGCTGCCCAGGAGTAAAGCTCCCGCCGGGGGGTTGAGCCAAAAAGCGATCGCATTTAAGTTGGGAAAGGCCATATCCCGCGCCCCGATCATGAGGGGAACCAGATAGTTACCAAACCCACCGATCGCCGCCGGCACCACCCAGAGGAAAATCATAATGGTGCCGTGGTTGGTCATAAAGGCATTGTACAATTCCGGCGACAAGAAGTCCGAGTCTCCGGTGTACAACTCCGTGCGTAAAGCTATGGCCATTAAGCCACCAATCAAATAGAAAAAGAAAGCGGTGACTAAATATTGAATGCCAATAACTTTGTGATCAACGTTGTAAGTAAAGTACTGGTACCACTTCCAACCCGACGGGGGATGGTGACCATTACTTGGGGTACTGATTGTTGTTATCTCGTTTGTCATAGCCTATTGATGCAAAAATTCAAAATTGGAACTCTGAAACTAAACCGTATCCATCTGGAAACCTGATCCCGCTCAAGCAGAGAACTGGCAAAGCTCAGATTTCAACCTAGACCGGATTTAGTTGCGCAGTTGATTCAGTACCGTTGAGTCGATCCCATAGGGTTCAAGATACTCTCGATCGCTCATGGCGGCTGTATTCACTGCAACTTGAACCGGACTGGAACTCTCCCGCTGAGCAACGATCATCGAATCGTGCCAAGCTTCGTACTCCTCAGGTTCATGGACAATGACTTGAGTTCGCATACTGCCGTGGTAAGCTCCACACAGTTCAGCGCAAACAATAGGATAGGTGCCAGTTTTAATGGCCACAAAACGTAATTGACTAGACTGACCCGGTAGAGCATCTTGCTTTAAGCGGAACTGGGGCAGCCAAAAGGAGTGGATTACGTCCACTGCATTGATGTCGAGTTGTACACTCTGGCCGATGGGGATGTGTAATTCACCATCGATGATGCCATCCGGATATTCAAAGATCCAGGCATATTGCATCCCCGTTACACTGACCACGAGATCAGCGGCGGTATTCTGACCGGCTGGTTCTGCAATCCCGTAGACATAGGCCATTTGGGGCTCGTCTTGGTCTGCTTCTGCCATATCTTGCATGGCTTCCATGTCATCCATAGAGCCCGCGATCGCGCTGTCCATGAGATGTTGGTGGTGACCCGAATGCCCCGCCATCATTAACTCCTGTCCAGCGGGATCAAAGCCCCCCATTTCTGCGTAGACTTCGACACTATAAACCCCTACACAAATAACGATAATGGCAGGAATCGCAGTCCAGACAATTTCTAGGGGAACGTTGCCCTCAATGGGAGAGCCATCGGAATCATCACCGGGGCGACGGCGAAACAGAATTGCAAATAAAAACAAGGCACCCTGAACCACCAGGAAGAGCGCCGTGCCAATCATGAGCATGACTGCAAAGAAGTTGTCTACCAGCGGCGCTTGCTGGGAGACCTGTTCAGGTAAGAGCCATTCCGGATGTTGCCCTACCCAGATGCTAATGATGGTGACGAGCACCCCTGCAATCAGGGTAAAGAGCGAAATAGGTACTTGTTGCATAGGAACTTTCCACAAACCTCCCTAACAGTTAACCCTATGCTTCTGGAAAGGCGGGGAAAACAAAAGATAAATTAAATAATGTGGGAACCATTCCTGCCGGTTGCGGGGGCGATCAGATTGAAGGGGCGATACCTTCAGACGATCGAGGATACCCCGTTTTGGGGCAAGCCATCTGCTCTGCTCAAAATTCAAACTGATTCAAACCGGAGCACTGAAAACGCCTCCATATCCCTGTACTCTAAAACCTATACCCTCACCCCTGACCTTTCCATGACCTTCCGCCCTTCCCATCATTTAAAATTCTGGTGTGCTGCCATTATTGGGCTCTTTTGCGATCGTTTCACCAAGGACTGGGTACTGGCCAATTTCACTGAAGGGGAAAGTTGGAGACTTTGGCCCGGTGTCTTTCACTTCACCTTTGTCCTTAACCCTGGAGCGGCATTCAGTCTTTTTCAGCAGCAGGGGGAATGGTTACGTTGGATGTCCCTTGGGGTGAGTTTAGTCTTAGCCATCTGGGCACTGCGGGGTCCCCTGATGACCCGTTGGGAACAGTGGGGCTATGGTTTTGTGTTTAGTGGTGCCCTGGGGAATGGGATCGATCGCTTTGCGGCGGGAGAGGTTGTAGACTTTTTGGACTTCCGGCTCATTCACTTTCCGGTTTTTAATGTGGCGGATGTTTGCATCAATATTGGCATTATTTGCCTCGTCCTGGGGGCGATCGTGCAATGGCGCAATCCCCACTCCCAACCCTAAGTTCTTAGGAGTGCGGCAGTCTCCGGTTCAATGGCTCCCCTGGCGATAAAACGTCACAATACCCAGTGAAGAACTGATCGGCACTGGTCAGTTAAGCCGTCAGGGAAGTAAAACCCCGTAATGATAGCAACTCTAGCATAGAGGTTTTGTCTACGGCGATAAGCGCTACACCTCCTTCTCAATGCACTGTTGCTGGCTTCATTATGATTGGCATGAACATCACCCTTGTCACTCATAGCAGTACAGGGATGCTCTGGTTTTACCCATTCGACACGAGGATGTCCCTGGGATGACAACATGGCTAAGACTCGTACAAGATCTTATCAAGCAGCAAGATCTCAATCTACATTATTTGAAAAAGGGATCGCTTAAATCAGGATCCCTTTTTAATCTCTTAATATTGATTCAGAGTCTGGAGTGTGACAAGCGATCGTTTTCCATGATTCAAGAGAAACGATCGCTTTTCAATCCCTTAGTAGTCGAAATCGCCGCCCATGCCGCCAGCAGGTGCTTTATCTTTGGGTTCAGGCTTATCTACCACGATACACTCAGTAGTTAAGACCATTCCCGCAATAGAAGCCGCATTTTGAATTGCCGATCGGGTTACTTTAGCCGGGTCAACAATCCCTGCTTCAAACATATCCACAAAGGAGTTGTCCGCTGCGTTGTAACCGGTGTTAAAGGGCTTGGACTTGACATTTTCTGCCACCACAGCACCGTTTTGACCGGCGTTTTCTGCAATGCGCTTCAGAGGAGCGGTTAAAGCACGGGCAACAATCAGAGCGCCGGTCAGTTCTTCCGCTGTCAAACCGCTATTGGCCCAGTTTTCCAGGTCAGGAACGAGGTGAGCAAGGGTCGTTCCACCGCCCGGTACAATCCCTTCTTCCACCGCTGCTTTGGTGGCGTTGATGGCATCTTCCAGACGCAGTTTGCGATCCTTCATTTCCGTTTCTGTGGCAGCTCCCACCTTAATGACGGCAACCCCACCGGACAGTTTAGCCAGACGCTCCTGCAGTTTTTCCTTGTCGTAGGAAGAATCGGTTTCGTCAATTTGACGACGGATTTGCTCACAACGAGCCTTCACGTCTTTCTCGAAGCCTTCCGCAACGATCGTGGTGCTGTCCTTCGTGATGGTGATGCGGCGGGCTTTACCCAGCATATCCAGCTTGGTGTTATCCAGCTTCAGACCGGCATCTTCCGTGATCACTTGACCGCCCGTGAGAACCGCCATATCTTCCAACATGGACTTACGACGATCGCCAAAGCCAGGAGCTTTCACGGCAGCTACATTCAGGACACCGCGTAGGCGGTTAACCACTAGGGTTGCGAGGGCTTCCTTCTCAATATCCTCAGCAATAATCAGCAGGGGACGGCCAGCCCGGGCAACTTGCTCCAGCACAGGAACGAGATCTTGCACCAGGGTGATTTTCTTATCGGTGAGCAGGATGAAAGGCTCTTCCAGAATCGCTTCCATGCGCTCGGTATCCGTAGCGAAATAGGGAGAGATATAGCCTTTGTCGAAGCGCATCCCTTCGGTAATTTCCAGTTCGGTGGTCATAGACTTCCCTTCTTCCAGGGAAATTACGCCTTCTTTGCCTACCTTGTCCATGGCTTGAGCAATCATGCTGCCCACTTCTTCGTCGTTACCGGCGGAGATGGAGCCCACTTGAGCAATAGACTTAGAATCTTCTACGGAGCGAGCGTGTTCAGCAATTTTGTCTACCAGGAAGTTAGTCGCTTTATCAATCCCCCGCTTCAGGAGAATGGGGTTAGCCCCAGCCGCCACGTTCCGGAGACCTTCTTTGACCATGGCATGAGCCAGAACCGTAGCGGTTGTGGTTCCATCACCAGCGGCATCGTTGGTTTTAGAAGCCGCTTGACGAATTAAGGAAACCCCGGTGTTTTCAACGTGGTCTTCCAATTCAATCTCTTTAGCGATCGTTACCCCATCATTAATAATTTGAGGGGCACCAAACTTTTTCTCCAGAACGACGTTGCGACCTTTGGGCCCGAGGGTAACAGCAACGGCTTCTGCCAGAATATCCATCCCTTTTTCCAGGGCGCGACGAGCATTTTCGTTGTAAATAATGCGCTTAGCCATAATTCTTCCAGTCGTGATGTGAATGCAAGGGTGAAACGAATGAAATCAAGATAAAGAGGGGACTTTGAAAAGAAAGCGTCCCCCATTGATTAGGAAACAACTGCTAAAATGTCTTTCTCTGCTAGCAGAACATAGTCATCACCACCGACTTTGATGTCGGTACCAGCGTACTTAGAGTAAAGAACTTTGTCGCCAATTTTGACTTCCATTTCGCTGCGAGAGCCGTCGTCGTTGCGCTTGCCAGGGCCGACTTGCACAATTTCGCCAACTTGAGGCTTTTCCTTGGCGTTGTCTGGCAGGATGATGCCACCAGCGGTCTTTTCTTCCGCTTCTGCAACCCGCACAAACACCCGATCAGCCAGGGGCTTAACGGTAGAAACACTCAGGGATACTGCTGCCATTACTTTAGATCCTCCAAATCTTATCCTCGTACAGTGGGAGGCTGAGCGTTTGCCAGGCAGTACCTTGCACACGCTAAACCTCGCCTTAGGATGAGAGTTAGCACTCTCACCGGTTGAGTGCTAATTTACCGAAGCAAGGTCACTGGGTTCAACTTGTTCTGTAGTACGGGTTACCGAACCGAGGTATTTATTCGAGGTCTTCAGGCGTTGTCTCAAATTCTTAGGATGGTGCGGATGCTGTGGACGATCGCTTCTGGCATCAGGGTAGGGATAGCGATCGGCAGTCTGGATCTAAAACAGGTGCCTAGGTCGGACTCTAACTCTACCTCTCAGTCCTCATGAATTAAGCTTAATAAAAACCAAACTCCTGAACTGAAAATGTGGTATTTGGCAAGAAGATGCTCGGATGCAGTCACGATATCGTCTGCTACCTCAAAAGCTCCAGTTTCGATATCGATCGCTACAATCTTTCCATGATTACCCGCCTCAAACTTTTTGGCGGATCTGGGTTTCATGCCAACGATCGCTATGGGGAGAGGGATCGTCCGTCATTCATACCCCAAAATACGATCGCACTAAATCATAAAAACGGTTGAGGGCGAAGCATCGCTTCCACATCTCTAAACAAAAACGATCGCTCTTTAACTATAATAAGCTTGAGCTTTTTGGGTTTCGTACCTCAACCCAACCTACGGCGAGACGATCGCACTATATTATTTCTTGGATTCTAAGGCAGGCAGAGCTTGGCTTGGAATCAGTTGAGTCAATTCTTCTCG